>CANKLS010000006.1 GCA_947483645.1 Bradymonadales bacterium
CGGTCGCGTCGCCGCTGCCGGAGCCGCTGTCTGTGGCCGTGTCGGCAGACTCGGCCGTATCTTCACTGGTGCCAGTGTCGGCCTCTGCGCTGTCCTCCTCAACGTCGCCAGGTGCGCCGCTTCCGTCCGTTTCGCCCTGCCCGTCTGCCGCGTCGGCACCCGACCCCGCGCTCTCTGCCTTCTCGGAACTCTCGCTCGAACAGGCAACGAGGAGCGCGAAGAGGAGGAGCGAGGGAAGTCGCAGCGGCCTCAAGGTCACTGCTTGTCTCCGAGGGGTGGCACGAGGATGGTCACCAGCTTGGTGCCGAGCGAGCCGCCATCGCTGGTGATGAGGTCAACGTAGGCCGAGAAGACCTGCGGGACGCCGATCTGCTCCACACAGTCGTTCTGCGCCTCGATCTGAAAGTTGACGGTTGCGCCGGGCGAGACGCCGCGGAACCCGTCGAGCGCACCGTCGCCATCGAGGTCGGCCGGCGTCGGCACGCCGGAGCAGCCGCTGGCCGTGGCGGTGGTGGGGCGGACCGCTGAGAGGAAACAGGCGGTGTCGATGCCCGAGGCGGCAAACTCGACCTCGTCGCGCCGCGGCACGGCGCGGATGTCGAAGAGCGAGCCGCCCAGCAGCGCCTGGATGCCACCGATAACGCTCGAATCGATGGAGGCCGAGCCGCCGATTCCCGAGGAGAGTACCTTGAAGACGAGCGGACAGGTGCCGCCGGAGGGTGCCTCGCCCGCGCCCGCAGGTCCGGTGCAGCATTGGCTGGCGCTGCAACCCGCGGGCCGGTCGGCTCCGACGCCCCAAGCGCAGGTGCCGACGACAGCGTTGGTCTGCCGCGCGATGTTCACCTGGCTGGCCAGCGAGGGGTAGTCGGCAGGGAAGATGGGAATGAACTGGCTGCCGACGGCGACGCCGATAACCTTGGCATCGATGGCAGTAAGTGCTGCGTAGGCTTCGGCCTCGCTCGCCCCGTAGGGCACGGAGCTGTTTGGCGAGCCCGCTCCGCGCGCCTGCGAGACTGCGTCGGTGATGTGAACGACAACCTTGACCTGCGAATCGCGGAAGCCTGCGCCTCCGATGGTGCCGTCGGCAATGCCGGGGATGATGCCAGCCGCTGCGTCGAAGGTGGGGATGGAGAAGCCCGGGCCGCTGTCGACGCAGGGCGTAAAGGGTCGGCCCGCGCCCGTGGCAATCTGGTAGAGCGACTCGATGCCCGACTCCGGTGTATCGCCGCCGCCCTCGAGTGAGAGCAGGTCGGTGCCACGCTGCGCCGCGGTCGTATCGGTCGTCAGCCTGCTTCGAAGGCGGTAGACTCCATCGCCCGGCGACCCGTAGGTGTCGCAGGGGAAGTCGGCGAAGCTCGAGACACCGATGGCAACATCGCGGATGCGGCTCGAGAGGCCGGGGATGATGGTGGTACGCAGCGACGAGCGGAGGCCGGAAATCGGGCCCGACATGGAGCCCGTGACATCCATGTTGAACATGACGTCGCCGCTCTCCAGCGAGGTGTCGATGGAGAACTCGCCGGTGTCGGGCGGCCCTTCGAATGGCAGCGTGAAGAAGAAGTCGACCAGGCTCTCAATCGTGCTCCCGCTGTCGCAGGGGTCCGAGCCGAAGGCCAGCTCGACCATATCGATGTAGCTGTCGCGATCGCTGTCCTCCTCGGTCCGGAAGGTGCTGCCCGGGCAGCCTGTCTCTTCGTTGTCGAGGAGTGAGTCGCCGTCGCTGTCGCGGTCGAGGAAGTCGGGCGTGCCGTCGTTGTCCACATCGACGCCACGCTGACCGGAGCCTGCAGGACGACCATACTCCGCGCTGTCTGGAACGTCGTCGCCGTCGCTGTCGAGGTCGTTGAGGCTCGGCAGGCCGTCGCGGTCGGGGTCGAGCCCGCCCTCGATGAAGTCCCAGATGCCGTCGCCATCTGTGTCTGTATCATCGTTGGGCACATCGATGGCTGTATCAACAGGTGGTGTCGTGTCATCGGCCGTGTCGGCAGTCGTGTCCGCCAACGCGTCATCCTCGGCGTCTGCAACCGTGTCGGATGGGTCGACGGTCGTGTCCGTCGGGTCAACGCCGGTATCATCGATGGCAGAGGTATCGCCGCTGCCGGTGTCTGCACCGATGCTGCTGTCACCGCCCGCATCCACGCCAGGTCGGGTACCGCCACCGCCGCGCGTGATAGCGGTCCCTGTCCCGCCATCAGCAGCAATACAGGCAACAAAGAGAAGAGGCAGACCAACAAGTCGGCCGATGGTAACGATGTGCTTCATTTGGCCGCTCCCCAAAAGTGCTCAACAGGTTGAGTGTATGGGCAACGTATCCGCTTGCCAACCAAAAGGTTTGGCCGAGTTAGGATGGGCGGTCGGGTGCCGCGAGACGGCGGGTTCGCCTTGCAGGTGGGTGGGCGCGATGTTAGACCCGCGCCCTCTCTCGACCCTCACGCAAGAACGCTCCGGCCATGACTCCCGACCAACTTCGCAGCGCCTTTCTCCACTACTTCACCGAGCAGCTCCACACCGTGGTCGCCTCGAGCCCCGTCGTCCCCGAGGGCGACCCGACGCTACTCTTCACCAACGCAGGCATGAACCAGTTCAAGGATGTGCTCCTTGGACTCGAGAAGCGCGACTACGTCCGGGCCGCGAGCGCTCAAAAGTGCATCCGCGCCGGCGGCAAGCACAACGACCTCGACGAAGTCGGCAAGGATGGCCGCCACCTCACCTTCTTCGAGATGCTCGGCAACTGGTCCTTCGGCGAGTACTACAAGCGTGAGTCGCTCAAGTGGGGCTGGGAGTTCGTTACCAACGTGATGAAGCTCGACCCCGCCCGCCTCTATGTCTCGGTCTACAAGGACGACGACGAGTCGTGGGACATCTGGGAGAAGGAGCTCGGCCTGGCGCCCGACCACATCGTCCGCCTCGGCGACGTGGAGGCCGGCGACGAAGAGAACTTCTGGTCGATGGGTCCCACCGGCCCCTGCGGCCCCTGCTCCGAAATCTACTACGACAACCACCCCGAGTATGGCTTCGCCCCCTGGGCCCCGGGCTTCGATGGCGAGCGCTTCCTGGAAATCTGGAACCATGTCTTCATGGAGTTCAACCGTGACGACTCCGGCGCGCTCACCCCGCTGCCGATGAAGTCTGTCGACACGGGCATGGGCCTCGACCGCGCAGCGGCCGTCATGGCGGGCGTCGACAACGTCTTCCATACCGGCCTCTTCGCGGGCATCCTCGAGCGCACCCACTTCCTGCTGACGGGCGAGCGCATCAAGGCCTCGGAGCTCTTCCACCGCTCCAACTTCACCGAGTACTGCGTCATCGCCGACCATGTGCGGACGGTCATGTTCAGCATCTGTGACGGCGCCACCTTCGCCAATGAGGGCCGCGGCTACGTCCTCCGCCGCATCCTCCGCCGCGCCGTCCGCCACGGCCGCAACCTGGGCTTCACCAAGCCCTTCCTCTTCGAAGTGACGACCGCGGTCGTCGAAGACTTCAGCCATGTCTACCCCGAGCTCCGTCGCAAGCAGCGCGAGGCACAGACCATCATCAAGACCGAAGAGGAGCGCTTCTTCCGCACGCTGGAGCGCGGCATCGCCCTCTTCGACGAAGTCGCGCAGGCCGCCACATCCGAGGGCCGCAAGGCAATTGCCGGCGACGACCTCTTCAAGCTCTACGACACCTTTGGCTTCCCGCCCGACCTCACCGAGATCATGGCCGGTGAGCGCGGCCTCGGCATCGACGGCGCCGGCTACCAGGTGGCCATGGAGCGCCAGCGCGACCGGAGCCGCTCCGCCGACGCCCGCTACGAAGTGGCCGGCGAGTGGGTCATTCTCCTCGAAGGCGCCGCCGACCAGTTCATCGGTTACGACCGGCTCGAGGCGACCACCGAGGTGCTCCGCTTCCGGCCCCACGCCGGCACCAACCGGCTCGACATCCTCCTCAAGGAGACCCCCTTCTACGCCGAATCTGGCGGTCAGACGGGCGACACGGGCACCATCGAGAGCGCCGACGGCAAGCTCGTCCTCCGCGTCATCGACACGCAGAAGACCACCGCCGGCCTCACCCACATCGCCGAGGTCGACTACGGCACGCTCAGTGCAGATGCCCTCGCCGCCGGCGTGATCGCCAAGGTCGATGGTCGTAAGCGGTTCCTCTCCGCCTGCAACCACACGGCGACCCACCTTCTGCACGCCGCGCTCCACAAGTTCGTCAGCGCCACCGCCTTCCAGGCCGGCAGCCTTGTCTCATCGGACCGCCTCCGCTTCGACTTCAACCACACCGCGCCCGTCAGCGAGTCGCAGCTCCGCGAGATTGAGATCTGGGTCAACGAGCAGATTCTGGAGGCCACCGGCGTCACGGTTCATACCGGCGTCTCCATCGCCGAGGCGGAGCGCCGCGGCGCGATGATGATGTTCGGCGAGAAGTATGGCGCCGAGGTCCGGATGGTCGAGATCGGGGCGAGCTCCGTCGAACTCTGCGGCGGCACCCATGTGGGTTCGACGCGCGACATCGCCTACTTCCGCGTCGTCTCGGAAGGCGGCGTCGCTGCCGGCGTGCGCCGCATCGAGGCGGCGACCAACGCCCGCGCCTTTGAGCTCGCCAACGAAGACCGCGCCCTCGTGGAGCGGCTCTCCGAGACGCTTCGGGTGCCCGAGGCTGTCCTCACCGAGCGGCTGCAGAAGCTGCTTGCCGAGCAGTCGGAGCTCGAGAAGCAGCTCGAGCAGTTCCAGCGGGCGCAGGCCAAGACGCTGGCAGATCAGATGGTCGCCGGCGCCACCGACACCGCCGGCGTCCTCGTCGCCAGCGCACATGTAGGAGCTGTCTCGCGCGAAACGCTGATGGCGCTCGCCGACTTCGTCCGCGACCGCATGGCCGACCGGGCCGGCGTGGCCCTCGTGGCTGCGATGGTCGACGGCAAGCCGGCCCTCGCGGTGGTCGCCACCGACGCCGCCGTCGCTCGCGGCCTCAAGGCCGGCAACCTGGTGAACGGCGCAGCGACCCACATCGAAGGCAAGGGCGGAGGTCGCCCCACGCTCGCGCAGGCCGGTGGCAAGATCGAGGCAGGCCTCGCGCCCGCCGTCGCAGGCTTCTCCGCCCAGGTCAGCGCAGCGCTCGGCGCCTAGCGTTCCAGACAGAAAACCAGTCCCGCAGAGGTGCCGCATGGCTCGATGGATGCTCCCGATTCTCCTTCTTGCCTTTGCCGCCTGCTCCGACGACGAAGGCGGCTCCAGCGCCGCTGACACGTCGGCCGACGGCTCCGCTGCAGACACCTCCGCGGACGGCTCAGCCGACGGCTCCGCTGACGGCTCCGGCCAGACCGACCCGCCCGGTACCCGAGCGCTGCTCGATACCGAGGCGCTCGGCGAAGGCATGCCCTCCGACCGCTGGTTCGACTTTCCCTACCCCTCCGACCTCCGCCTCAAGCCCGACGGCCGGCTCAGCCTCGCCACCATGCCCAACCCGCGGAACCTGCCGCTCATCCGTGGCATTATCCAAGCGGCAGAGCAGGAGCGTGGCTACCCCGTCACCCCGACCGCCTGGTTCCGCTTCTCCGGACCCGTCGCCGCAGAGGACGGCGCGCGGACCCTCGCGACCATCGACCCGTCGCGCGCCATCCTCGTCGCGCTGGGCGGCGAGCCAGGCGCCATCGGCCGCCCCGTACCCATCGTCGCGCAGGCGCTGGCGAAGGACATCTACGTCCCCGAAAACCTCCTCGCCCTCGCACCCGTGCCCGGATTCGTCCTGGCGCCCGGCACCACCTACGCCTTCGTCGTCTTCAACACCTTTGGCACCGCGGAGGGCGGCCCGCTCCAACCCTCAAACCTGCTAGGCGCATTGGCCCGCGGTGAGCGCCCCACCGTCACTGGCATCGACGCCGAGGCTCTTGCCGCAAACTATGCGCCGCTCTGGCCGGTGCTGACTGCAGGCGGCTACAACGCGGCATCGGTCGTTGCCGCAACCGTCTTCACCACAGGCGACACCACGCTGGAGATGTTCGAACTCTCCGAGGAGGTCCGCAGCCGCTTCGACCTCGACCTCTCCAACCTTGTGGTCGACCCCGACGACGGCGCCACCCACGAGGGCTTCTGCGAGCTGCAAGGCACAATGGAGGTCCCGGAGTTTCAGGAGGGCGCGCCCCCCTATAACACGGGCGGCCTCTTCGTCCGCGACGTCGACGGCAACGTCGTTCAGCAGCGCCGCCCCCGCATCCCCTTCGTCGTCAACCTGCCCGCTGCCCCCATGCCGGCCGGTGGCTACCCGCTCTCGCTCTTCTTCCACGGCTCCGGCGGCATCTCCACCCAGGTGGTCGACCGCGGTACCGACGGCACAACCGCGCAGGGCCCAGCCTGGGTCCTCGCCCATCGCGGCATTGGCACTGCCTCCTCCGCACTGCCCGCGAACCCCGAGCGCATCCCAGGCGCCTCCGACATCGCCTACCTCAACTTCGCCAACCTGCGGGCCTTCCGCGACACCTTCCGCCAGGGAATCATCGAGCAGCGGCTCTTCCTCGACGCCCTCCTCGACCTCCGCATCGACCCCGCCACCGTCGCCGCCTGCCCGGGACTCTCGCTCCCCGCCGGCGAGACCGCCTACCGCTTCTCCCCCGACCCTGTCCTCGCCATGGGCCACAGCATGGGTGGCATGTATGTGAACCTCATCGCCCCTGTCGAACCCCGCATCAAGGCGGTCGTCCCCACCGGCGCCGGCGGCTTCTGGACCTACTTCATCCTCCAGACCCAGCTCATCCCCGGCGCCGCGAGCACCCTCAAGGCGATCCTCGGCTCGGGGCCGCTCGTCTACACCCACCCCGCGCTCGGCCTCGTCCAGACCGCCTGGGAGCCATCCGAGCCCATCATCGGCGCCAACCGGCTCGCCGCACGACCGCTCCCCGGCCACCCCGCCCGCCACATCTACGAGCCCGTCGGAGAGGGCGACTACTACTTCCCGACCCCGATCTTCGACGCGGTGGCCCTCTCGATGGAGAACCAGCAGGCAGGCGACATCGTCTGGCCCACCATGCAGACCGCGCTCACCTACAAGGGGCTCGACGGGCTGCTACCCTACCCCATCTCCCGCAACCGGCCGACCGCAGACGGTGTCGGACGCACTGGCGTGGTCGTGCAGTATCCCGGCGATGGCATCCACGACCCGCACAACATCTTCCAGCACGACGAGCGGGTGAAGCACCAGTATGGCTGCTTCTTCGATACCTTCCTCCGCGACGGCTCGGCCAGGGTGGTGGCCCCGGTTGGCCTGGACGCTCCCTGCGAATGAGCTGATGCGTCAGCGCGGGCCGATGTTCTCGTACCGCCACTCGCAGATTCCCTCGTTGAGGTTCGTGCCGCAGCCCGCGTCGTTCCAGGAACGGTTCGGGTTGGTGGTGTTGCCGTAGAGCATGGCGCAGGTTCCGTCGCCGCTCGGCTCGCTCGGACCCCAGTTGTCGTAGCCCGTCAACGGGCGCCCATAGGCAACGAAGAGCCAGTTTCCGCTCGAACGGTCGGCGCCAATCCATGCCTTGCCGAAGTCCCAGGGCCGGTTGTCGAAGATCCAGTTGTTCTCCGTACCGTCGCCGATGGTCACGAGGTCCATGTTGGCCTGCGCGCGGCAGCGGTCCCGGTGCTGCTGCCAGGTGCGATTTCCGTTGACCTGACAGTACATGTAGCCGCGAACGGTGGAGCCATTCCCTCGTCCGGAGCAGCCCGGGGGGCAGACGGCTTCGTCGGTCGCGCCATTGCCGTTGTTGTCCCAGCCGTCGCAGATTTCGGGCGCGTTGGGCGCCACATACTGCGTCGCATCGTTCGGGTCTCCGGCCGCGGTGACGCGACCACCGGGGTTGCTGCAGGCCGTCACCACATCGCCGCTGTTGCCCCAGCCGTCGGCATCGGCATCTCGGTAGAAGGCGGTGGTCACTCCCTCATCTGTCGAACCGTCGCAGTCATTGTCGGTTCCGTCGCAGATTTCTGCGGCGGCAGGGTTGCGACTGCCGTTGGCATCGTCGCAGTCTCCGGTATCGACTGCAGCTTCGACCGATGCGGCGCAGCCGGTGGTGAAGGTATCGGTGGCCGGGGCGCCCGAGACAGCGAAGTTGTCGTCGTCGGCATCGAAGTAGCAGCCGTAGAAGCCGTTGCAGTTCTCGTCGGCGGCCGGCGAGACCACCTGCTCAGACGCTCCGGGGTTGATGTCGGCGCGGCTGTCGTCGCAGTCGAAGGTCGCGTCGCCACCAACGCCGAAGGTGTAGGAGCCGCCTCCGATGAGCGAGGCGGTCGGCTCGAGCGCGCACGGCACCCCCGGAAGGTCAAAGACGGCCGTGCCGTAGCCGTCGCCATCAAGGTCGCGGTAGCAGGCCCATACCCCATCGCAGTCTTCGTCGGCGTTGTTGCCCGGCAGCTCCGGCGAGGCAGGGCCGATGGCAGCATCGGCATCATTGCAGTCGAAGCTCGGACCCGCTGCGAGCGCCTCGCCGGCGTCTGTGCAGTCGGCGTCCACGCTGACCACGGTCAAGTCCGGACGGGCCGACACACCGTCGCCATCGCCGTCGAGCAGGCAGAGTTCGCCCCCGTCACAGTTCTGGTCAACCTCATCACCCGCAACCTCCTCTGCTCCGGGCGCGACGGCTACATCGGCATCGTTGCAGTCGTCACCCGCAGCTACCGCCCCGTCCGGCTGCTGGCAGCCAACGATGGGAGCAGCCGGGTCGCCGTATCCGTCGCCGTCGGCGTCTCGGTAGAAGGTCAGCGTGTCGGTTGCGCCTTCATCGATTTCGCCATCGCAATCGTTGTCTTCGCCGTCACAACGCTCTTCGGAGAGGTCGACGACCAGCTCGCAGACGAGCAGCCCCTCGCAGGCAAACCGGCCCGTCGCGCATCGGCCCGAGAAACCGGTATCGCAGAGGTCGCCCACCTCCGGCACGCCCTCGTCAACGAGCGTGTCGCAGTCATCGTCCTGGCCGTTGCACTGCTCCGTCGCCGCAGCGCTCACCAGCGGGTTGCTGTCGTCGCAGTCTGCGAAGGGGCAGCCCGGACCGCGGCCGCCGCCGTCTCCGTCAAAGTCGAGGCAGAGCGACGCATCGACGCAGACCCGCTCCGCATCCGTGCCCGGCAAGACCACGCAATCCTCATCCACATCACAGTCGCGGTTCGAAAGGCAGGGCGCCGTACAGACGCCTGTCCCATCATCGGCGATGGCTAGGCAAAGGTCGGAGGCACAGTCATCGTTCGAGGCGCAGGGCTCGCCGGAGAGACCACCGCCTGCGCCAGAGCCGTCCGGCACAACGTCGAGAGCGACATCGACGGCCGTATCTGGAGCGTCCGGCGCTCCGGTGTCCGCAACTTCTGCGCTATCCTCGTCAGCGTCGGCGGCTACGCCACTACCGGACGCATCACCCGTGTTGTTCCCCGATCCCGAACTTGCCGACACGCAGCCGGCAGCGATGGAAAGAAGTGCAGGCGCAACGCTCAGAACCCATCTCTGGTCTCGATACATCTTCCGCTCCCTCCTTCGCGACGGCACCCTGCGCAAGTGCGCCGGCCGCTACCCAATCTACTCCGTCAGAAGTGGATACTTTCCGTCGGCGGCCTTCGTCTTCGGAAGCGACTTTCGGGCCGGAGCCACCGCAGCAGGCGCAGCGGACGCAGGCTTGGGGGCAGCGGCAACGGCCGGCTTCACCTCCACCGGCGGATTGGCACCCGACCTGACGAAGATGGCGCGCCTCACCGTCGGTGCACCCGCACGACGGAACTCAAACACGAAGGTCTTGTTCGCTGCGAGTTCGACCTGCCGCAGCGGCGTGACCCCAAGCCGGTTGCCGGCGATCCAGACCTCCGCACCCGCCGGTTCCGAGACGAGATCAACCTTGCCGACCGGTACCGCCGGCGAGAGCTGGAGCTGAATCTCGAGCACCTCGTCACTGTCGAGCGTGAAGGGGAAGAAGATGGTCTCGTAGCCTGCGCGCTCTAGGCGGAGGCTGTGCTCCTTGCCGAGCGCAAGCGACGCGATGTCGGTAGGGGAGGCTGCGCCGCCGAAGAGGCCATCTACGAAGAGCGTAGCGTCGGCCGGCTCGTAGACAACGCGGACTGCGCCCGCCCCTGCAGCCGGCACGACCGCTGCCAACGGAGCGGCCTCCAGCGCGGGCTGCGGCGCCACGGCGACGGGCGCTGCCGGTGCGACAGGCCTCTGCCGCGTCACAGCGAAGACCGCGAGCCCCGCGAAGACCAGGGCAACCGCAACGGCAACTGCCGTCTGGCGCTTCGACGCGGCAAGCGCCGCATCGCCTGCCGGCCGCAAAGCGACGGCAACACCCAACGCGGACGGAACTGCCGGAGCTGCCGGCGGAACCTGCGCGGGCGCCTCGGCAACCGAAGGAACCGCCCCGCTGTAACGGAAGTTCGCCAGGTCGACGGTAGACTCGGTCTGGACCGGAGCAGCCAACACCTTGAGCGCGACGGCCTGATCCTCTTCCAACCGGGCCGAAAAGCCCGCCGAAACCTTGGCGCCAAGCGCGTTCCAAGCCGCTGTGCTCCGGCCGGCGAGCCAGCGCTCGAGCTCCTCCGCAACCCGCTCCGCAGAGGCAATCCGCTCCTCTGGCTCCCGCTCGAGCAGCTGCATGACAAGCGCGTCAAGCTCGGCCGGTACCCCTGCGCGAAGCTGCGACGGCGGCGCAATCTCCTCCTCCGTGATCGCACGAAGGCTGGCCATGTAGCTGTCGCGCGTAAAGAGGCGACGCCCGGTCAGGAGCTCGTGAAAGACGACGCCGAGCGCGAAGAGGTCGGACCGCCCGTCGAGCTCGTGGCCGCGGCATTGCTCTGGCGACATGTAGGCGGTCTTTCCAGCCGTCTTGGTGCTGCCAGGCTCTGATGCTGCCGTCTGCGCCACGCCAAAGTCAAATAGCCGCGTCCTTCCATCCACGCCAACCAGCAGGTTGTGGGGCGAGATATCACGGTGAACGACCGCGAGCGGATGCCCCTCACGATCGGTCGCGCGGTGTGCCGCTGCAAGACCATGCGCGGCGTCGGCGATGCATCGGGCTGCCTCATCAGCGCTCAGCGCGCTCTCACCGCCCTGCGCTACAAGCTCGTCGAGGTTGGCCCCCGCGACATACTCCAAAACAAGAAAGGGACGACCTTCGGCGACATCGGCATCGAGGACGCGGACCACGTTGGCATGTTCGATACGCCCGCCGATGCGCCCCTCCTGCAAGAACAGTGCGCGCGTCGCCTCCTGCTCCAAGAGATGGGGGAGAAGCGACTTAATGACGACAAGCCGTTCAAAGCCGCCCTCGCCTTGCCGAACCGCGAGGAAGAGGTCGGCCATGCCGCCCGTGGCGAGCTTCTTGGCGAGACGATAGTTGCCGAACGACTTGTTGAAAATCACGGGCGGCCTCAAGCATGCGTTGAATTGCCCGATGCTACGCCTGCCTCCCTAGACTGTCAAAGCAGTCAGACTAGACGTCGTTCCAGCCTGTCCCGACCTGCTTGACGCCCACCATCATCGGCCGCGCCAACGCCATCGCGATGGAGAAGGCCTCTTCACGCATGAAGGTCGAGGGGATGATGGGCCAGACGGCGCCGCTCTCGAGCCGCACGAAGACACCCGCTCCTTCGACCTTGGCACCGGCCGAGGCGCCCGGGACCGCGATGGCGCGGGTCGCGTAGATGACCTCGGAGATCCGGTCGAGCTCGATGGGCGTGCTGCCCGACAGGTCCATCTGCTCCGGGTTCTCGCGCAGCCGGAGGAACCCATGGTTGAGCGACAGCCAGGCGAGTGGCATCTGCCAGGTGCGGGCAAACTGCTCGGCCCGACGCCAGGCCCAGTAGGCGAGCGCCCAGACCGGCGCCGACGAGAGCAGCACCCAGGTCTTCTCCCAGCCTCCGGCACGCAGCGAGACGAAGACCAACGTTCCGGCGATCAGCGCGGCACTCACCGCAATCGAGCGCAGCCGGCCCGCGCGCGGGTCGCTACGCCGCTCCACCACGTAAAGTTCGCCGCGCTCAGGACGCACCACGAGCGGACGCTCAATCAGCGCCTCGTAGGCAACCTGGCCGAGCGCGGCCCGCTCACGGATGGTCTCATCAGAATGGTCGTTCATGCGTTCACGGGGCCGCTGTCTCGCGCTCTTCCACGCAGAGCAGCGGGAGGTCGCGCATGTGGAGGTGCCAGTCGCTGCCCTCGCGAATCCAGACAATCTTCCGAATCTTGCCTGCCGCATCGACAAGGAAGAGCTCCTTTCGGGCATCCGACTCGTGCTCTTCGAGATAGGCAGTCCGGAGCGCCGAGCCTGGCGGAGCATCGGCGTCCGCAATCGCGCCGTCGCCCAGGTCAGCCGAGCCATCTACAATCCGCTGCACGCCAGGGAGCAGGAGCAGCCGAACGGGTTCGAAGCCGAAGGTCCGCCGCGCGATGCGCGTCTCGCCGACCCCAAGAACAGCCGCAACGGTTGTCCCGTCGCCCTCGCCTAGCAGGAGCCGGGTCTCCGAGGAGAGCCGGTCGCCGGCCGTCTTCCACGCCTTTCCCTGCAGTTCGGTGTAGAGTTGGAGCGTCGCCTGCTTCGCCGCCAGGAAGTTGGCCGTGTCGTTGCGCTCGACCGCGACAGGGTTGAGTTCAACATGCTGCCAGGTCGACTCGGGCGGGAGCGGAGGGAGTTCATACTGGCTCGCACCGCAGCCAGCCGAGAGGAAAAGGAGGGCGACAAGCGCGATACGGCCGGTGTTCAGCATGGCGGATTACCTAGGTCCCGATGGGATTGCGTCAAACAGATGGGGGACCGGCGTCGGGCGTTGGTTCCACGACTGCCGCCGTCCGAGCAAGCGCTGCCACCGTAAGCAGCGTGCCCTCGACCGCAAAGCAGGCGCCGAGCAGAACGGCCTCAAGCTCGGCATGATTCCCGCGCAGCGGGAGCCCCTTGAGATACTTCATGCCGTCCGCCGACACCCGCAGGGGCGGCCGCGCAAAGCGTGTTGCAGCCTGCTGAAGGGTACGAGTCACCAGCCGCTCGACCTCGCGGGGACGAGCGCGCAGCGGGGTCCGTTCTAGCACCCGCTCACCCACAAACTTGAGTATTGCGTTGGGCACGACCGTTCCGCCGTGATCGGCCGACCAGGGCGCATGCTCGCACAGGATGACACGGACCGGCAGCCGCTCGAGCCGTCGCAACAGCGCCTCGAGCAGCCGCGGCGGCAGATGGCCGACAGAACGGAACGCGACGGTGCCGCCGTGCGCCGCCTTCAAGAGACCATCGCGCCCGGTGCCGGCGTCGCCAAAGAGCGTCGAGGCCAGCGTCGCGTCGTCGAAGGCCGAGACGTCCACCTCGATGAAGGGAGCGTCACGGCGCTCCGACGCCAGATGGAGCGCGCGCGCCACCAGCCCCTTGCAGGTGCCAGGCTCACCCAACACGAGCCAAGCGGCGTCGCCAGCAGCAGCGGCCAGCAGTTCGGTCCGCTCCTCCACCGACCAGAAGTCCGACCGTTCCAGATCGGCTGTAGCGTCGGTGCGGATGCGATCGTGCCGCATCGCCGCTCCGGACTCCGGGCCAGCGCGGCCAGCCGTGGTCAAGGTCGCCTTCACAGGCTCCGGTTCCTGCGCCTTGGGCTTGATGGCTGAGGCAAGGTGGCCCGTCGCCAGCATGATGAGCTCCGAGTAGGAGTCGCCGCTCGAAAGGCTCGGCAAGGCCGCCTCCAGCGTCGCCATGAGCCCATCGGGCGGGGGCGCGGGCCCGTCGCGGAAAATGACAACCATGCGAGGAACCGCCCGCGGCATCCGCTCGTCGATGACCCGCATTGCTGCGAGCTCGCCGCCGACCGCCGGCTCCACCTCTTCGTCGAAGAGGGCCTCGAAGCTCACCTGCTCGCGCAACCGAAGCAGCGTCTCGCTCGTTGCAGGGTCGAGACGGTCCACCCGCAATTCGCGTATCACATCGAGCGCGACTGGTTCGGGAGGAGGCTCGGGCTGCGCCTCAACCGCCTCATCTTCGTCGAGCGGCTCGTCCTGAGGTCCCTCCCGCCACGCGGGTTCGGGCTCGGGCAGCGGCTCGAGGTCGACCAGAATTCCCACCTTCGCGGGGAAGGCTGCCACCGCAACCGAGTAGCCTGGCGGGAGCTCCGACTGAACTCGGTTCAGCCAGGCCCGAAGCGTCTCGAGGCCACCCGACTCGCCGGCCAGCACCGTCGCGTCGGCCAGCGCTCCGGCGGCCGTCGCACCAAACATCACCGTACCGAGCAGGCTCGAGGTGCCCTCGCGGTGAAACAGAATCAGACCCACCGTTACCAGGTCAAACAGCAGCGCCAAGCCTGCCATCGCCCATCGCCGGTCACGCCGCTCCGACCGCCCCTTACGCTCGATTGCATCCATGCCCCGAACCGCGACCAGCAACAGGCAGATGGCAATTGCCGCAGATTCGGCGCTCGCGAGCCAGCCCAGGCCACCTGCGCTCGCAAGCGACGAGGCCGTCGTGAAAGCAGCCAGCCCCAACGAGGCCACCGCAACAGAACCGGCAATCCAAGGTGCATTCCCCCCGCGCCAGCGCGTGCTCGCTGTGCGTGCAAGCGACAGCCCCAGCGCACGATGCAGCAGACCCAACGCCGCCGCCCAGAGCATCAAGCGAGGCGCCGCACCGCCGGAGGCCGCCACCGCAAGCGCCGACGTCCCGGCCAGCGTTACTGCAAAAAGCCACGGAATCGCCAGGTGACGCCGCCAGAGCCGCAGCGCCCGCTCGCGCAGCGTGAGGAGCAGCGTCGTGCCGGCGATTGCCGCAGTCAGCGCCCAGAGCACAGAGAGCAGCGTTGGACGGCTCCGCACCAGCGGCAGCGACCCTTCGGTCTTCTCACCGGCGCGCTGTACCGTCACCACGACCGCAGCATCACCAGCCTCGCCCAACATCCGCTCGAGCATGGTAAAGTCGACATCCGGAGGCGCAGGCCTGTCGCCAATCCGCACCACCTTCACGCCGGGCGCGAAAATCTCCTGCGACACCTGGCCCAGCGCGCCGCGCGCTACCGGAAAGTCCCGAACCCGCGGGGCCTGCGCCACCCGGATACGCACCGTCGACGCACGAACCTCCATCGAGATGATCGCGCTCAGCTCCGAGAACGAAGAGACGGCGATACCATCCACCGCCTCGAGCCGGTCGCCAATCGCGATCGCGGCATCCGCGGGAAGCCCAACGCGCGAGGTCACACGGAGGTGCTCGTCCACCATGAGCCCGCCAAGCGCCACAGGACGACCGACCCAAGCCAGCAGCATCGACAGGACGGCGGTCGCTACTGCGAGCACCACCGCGCTCTCCACGCGCATCAGGGGTCTGGTTGGCGACGGTTGCATCCCAAACCCTCTAGGACGCCCCGCCGCGCATGGGAAACAAAAAGCGTGCGGGTCGCAACCGCCGAAACTTGCGGGGCTGCGACCCGCCACCGTAAGAACCGACCATGCATCCTCACCTTCGCATCGCTTTCGTCGCATGGCTCCTCGCTGCGCCCGCGCACGCTACCGAGCCGGCGCCCGATGCCGACCTCGCTGACGAGGAGCAGCTCGACGACAGCACCGATGCGCCACCGCCCCCCGACGAGCGTCCGGCCATCGACTCTCCCCTGACCTTTCGACAGATTGTCGACCCGGCCAGACGCTCCGCCGGCTCTATCGCGCTCGGCAACACCTCCCGCGGCGGCCTCATCGACCCCGCCATGGTTCCCGACGCCGGCGAGTTCCACTACATCCTCCCCGCCCACCTCGGCCGACCGACCCACTACGGCACCGACGAACTCGTCGAACTCCTGCTCACCACCGCCGAGCAGGTAGCCACGGCCTTCCCCGCCTCGCGCCTGGCCGTCGGCAACCTCAGCGTCTTCGACGGCGGACACATCAGCTGGAGCCGCTCGCACAACTCCGGTCGCGACGTAGACCTCGGCTTCTTCCTCCGCGACAAGGAGGGCGCAGACCTGCCGCTCGAGACGCTCGTTCACATCCGACGAAGCGGCGCGGTTGCAGAGATTCCCGGCGCGACCTTCGATACCGAGCGAAACTGGGCCGTCGTCAAGGCGCTGCTCACCTCCGAGACCGCTAAGGTGCAGTGGATCTTCAGCTACGCCCCGCTCGAACGCATGCTCCTCGCCCACGCCACCAAGCTCGGCGAACCGCAGGCCCTCATCGACAAGGCCGCTACCATCATGCACCAGCCGGGCGATTCGGCACCCCACGATGACCACTTTCATGTGCGCATCTTCTGCACGCTCGACGACCGGCTCGAGGGCTGTCGCAACACCGGCCCCCGCCGCGAAGGTGTCCCCTCCTTCGACCGCGAGGTGGCGGCCCGCGCCCTCGAGCTTCTCCGCGGCACAGCCAGTTCCGACGCCGCCGTTGCACTGCAGTCTGCCCGGTTCCTCCACCGCCTCCAGCCTGAGAGCCTCGACGGACAACTCTTGGCCATGGTGCCGCACGCCAATGCCGCGGCCCGCGCCGAACTGCTCGACCTCGCGGAGGAGCTCGGCGTCCGCCGTGGCGTGGCCCCCCTTGTGGCCCTCGCGGCATCCGACCCCGACCCGATGGTTCGCACGCGGGCCTTCCGGCTCGTCATCGCAAGCTCCGAAGAGGTAGCTACGCAGGCCACCCAGGCGATGTTGCTCGAGCCCGGACCATCGCTCGCTGACCAGACCCCAATCCGGCTTGCCATCGCACGCGCCAAAAAGGGTTCGGTCGATGGCGCCCTCATGCCGGGCTACATCGCCTCGCTCGGCGACAGCGATGCACAGGTGCGGCGCGAGGCAGGTCGCCGCATCTCTCACATCACCGCACGGCCCCACCCGCTCGACCCCGTCAATGCCACCTTAGCCGCCCAGCGCGAACAGCTGGTGGCCCACTGGCAGCAATGGTGGCGCGACCACCACAACGAAGACCGCGCAACCCGGGTCGCCGCAGCCTTTCGGGAGGCCAACCTCCGCGTGAAGAACAAGAAGGGTGACTGGGACGGCAAGGCCCTCGCCGAGGCCTGCAAGAGCCGCATCGAGGGGCTCTCCTTTGCGGCAAGTTCAAAGCTCGCCGAAATCACGGGCAAGCCAGACACCGCCGTCGATGCTACCCCGGAGCAGCGATACAACCACTGGCGCCCCCTCGTCCGCACCAGCAAGAAGCGCCGCTGAAACAGGCTAGGGACTAGGTTAGACCCTTGTTCTTCTGCACCCGCTCCATCGCCCGCTCGTACTCAATGTTCCAGGCAGACGAACCCTCTTCCAGGTTCTTGATCTTGCTCCGGACCTCCTTGTCTACCTCGTCATCACGGCTCGCAGTGTAGCGCTTGATGATGGGGTTGATGCGGGCGCGGAGGTCGCGGTCGCTGCCGAAAATCTCCTCCACATGGTCAGACTGCATGAAGGTCTCGATGATCTGCGACACCAGGTAGTCAATGCCCTCGTCGCCCAGCTTGAACCCCTTCTCCTTCGCCAGCCGACGCTTCATCTGCATCTCGGCCTGCTTGCCATCGTTGAGCGTCAGGTCGCGCGCCTTCGTCGAAATCTCGCGGTCGGTCCGAACATACTCGCGGAGCACGCCGACGATATCGAGCTCGGCCTCCTGCCGCTTCCCATTGTCGAGCTCCAGCAGCTCGGCCTCAAGCAGGGCCTTGATGATGTCGTTAGCAATGAGATTGAACTGGCCGCTATACAGACGCATGATGACCTCGATGGATGATGCCGAGCCTTACCCCCGCCTGCGTTCCGCATCAAGCGAAAAGCCCATCGCAGCAACGCCACCGCTGGCTACGGCATTGTCACCACGAGCCCCATCAGCAGCGCGTCTTCGCCATTGTCGGCGTAGTACTTCGGCCGGCGCCCCATGACCCGAAAGCCGAGCCGCTCGTAGAGCCGGATCGCGGGACCGTTGCCCACCCGGACCTCCAGACAGACCTGCTCCGACCCCATCTCCTCGGCCACCGAAACCACTCTGCCCACCAGCAGCGCGCCGTGGCCTCGCGAGCGCGACGCCTCTGCCACCACCACATTGAGCAGGTGCACCTCGTCGGCCACCAGCCAGTAGACCACAAACCCAACGGCCTCGCCGTCGACCAAGAGCAGTTCCAACGCAGAGAAGTCGTTGGCGAGCTCCTGCAGGAACATCGCCTCGCTCCATGGGTGGGGCTGCCCGGCGCGTTCAATCGGCATCACGACCGAGACGATCTCCTCCGGTCGAGCGCTTCGGAACTCAACCGACGGCGGCATCCGACAACCCGGTAAAGCCCGCGATCCGCTTCCAGAGTTCGTCACGGCCATCGTGCTCCTTGGAGGAGTACCAGATGAAGTCACGCTTGATGTCGCCCCCCATCTGCTTGGCGATGGCCACCTTCTGGTTGAAGAGCGCGTTCGACTTGAGCTGGTCGCACTTGGTAACAATCAGAATGGGCTGCAGCTTCCACTGGTGACAGGTCTGAAGCAACAGCAGCTCTTCCTCTTCGAAGCCCCGCCGCACATCGACCAGAATCGCCAGCGCGCGCAGTACCTCCCGCGTCTGCAGGTAGGTCTCAATCATCGACTGCCAGGCCAGCTGCTCCCCGCCGCCCACCTTCGCGTAGCCGTAGCCCGGCAGGTCGCAGAGCCGGAGACGGGCATCGACATCAAACCAGCTCAGCAGGCGGGTACGGCCGGGCGTCTGGCTCACCTTGACCAGGTCTTTGCGATACATCGCGCTGTTAAGAAGGCTCGACTTTCCCACGTTGCTTCGGCCCGCGAAGGCCACCTCAGGAAGGTCGGCCGGCGGGAAGTGGTCGGGCTTGGTACCGCTCTTTACGAAGGAACAGACTTTGGGCCTCATGGCAGAGCTCCGAGCGAGCTCCACAGGAGCCAAGGAAAGAGGAACAGCATCGCGAGCAGCAGGCGCGATGCAGAGCGCACCGAGCCACGCTGCCCGAAGAGCGCCGCGCCGAAACAGAGCGCGGCGACCAACAGCACGCCACTCATTCCTACCATACTTGGCAGCGCAAGCCCCACAGATAGCTGCGCGGTCGTGAGAGCCGCGAAGGCAATGAGCGATACGACCAATCCGCGTGCCGCAGCATCGCTTGCCAGCTCTCGGCGACTGTCACCATGCGCCAGCAACGCTGCAGCAGCGCCGCTGAACGTCAACAACAGCAGCGCCACGAAGAAGTTCGGCTCGACCACAAACGGACCTGCCGGCAGCGGGAGAAGGCTGAGGACCTTCTCGCCCGGGCGCAGCGCGGCGCGAGCAAGTTCCTCCGCAGCGGCCTGCGTCGGGGCGGCGACCGGCAGCGTAACCACCACCGCCAGACCTAGACCCATCCAGAGCAGCGGCGCGAGCCAGCGCGGCAACGAGGTCGCTCGTCCGGCAACAAGTGCGGTCGCAGCACCGAGCACAACCCAGCCCCAACGAACCCAGAGCGCCATGGGCTGCACCAGCGGCAGAGGCAGGTCGCGGGTATGCTGCTCCGCCCCCGCGGTCGCGCTTGCCAGCGCCAACTGCGGCAAGTCACCGCTCTGCAGCAGCACCGGCGCAACCACCGAAAAGGCCGCGAAAAGCGAACCGAGCAGCGGCAGCCAGGCCAACCAGCGCCCACGCTCGGGCAACCCCACGTCGGCAGCAGCGCGCATCATCGCGCCGATGGCGACCGCCGCTACGGCGAACCAGGCAAAGCCTTCCGGCCGAGCAACTTGCATCGGCAGACCCGGCAGAAACTGCAGCAACAATGCCACCAGCGCTGCTGCTAGCGCAAGCAGCCCGCCGACGCGCCACGACAAAACACGACCCAGCAACGCGCCGACACCGACGCAGAGCGCGAGCAGCGCCAGCGGCTGAAGCGAAGCACTGGCCATCATGTCTGCTCCTGCATGTCTGCCATCAGCCCCTCGAGCTCCGCCAGCTGGGCAGAGGTGAGCAGCGACGACGCCGCAAAGGCTAGCTGCGCCCCACCACGGCCGCCGCGAACCCCAACCACAAGGTAGTCGCCATCGCGTCCCACCACAAAGGGCGGCAGCAGCCAGAGCAGCAGCCAGCCCAGCGCGGCAACCACCGCTCCCGCCCAGCACAAGACCAGCGCGGTGATGCTCGCGTCTGGTGTCCAGCGCAGCAGAATCACGGGATCATAGGAGGCCGCCTCTACCACCATCGGTGGCCCAACAACCGGCGCGCGCCCCGCCATCGCGGCGCCGCTCTCTGCCGAAAAGACCCATACGACCTGCACCGGAGCCCCCGAAGAGGTAACCTCGACCGCTACCGCAAGCCCCGTTGCACCGAAGAAGTCGCTACGCCCTTCCCGTAGCGTGAGCGTCTGCTCTCGCCAGGCAACCGGCTTGCCGAACGGCAGCACCAACTGCTCTGCCTTGGCACCTGGTGCACCGACCAGCACCGTAACCGAGGCGATGTCCGAGGAGCCCGACCAGCCTGCCAACCGGAGCAGGCCCCCTCGCAGCGAGTGCGAAGAGGTGGGGGTCACCTCCAAGATGCTCTTCGTCCCTGTCTTGATGTCGCGCGCCGTCACCGACACCCGCCGCACTGCAGCATCCGGCGCTCCGCTCTCGGCCAGCGAGAAGGGCAACTGCACAAGAATCGGGTGGGGGCCGTCGCCGGTCTCGCCATGGTCCACGGGATCGCCGCTACGAAGCGCAATCGTCACAGGCTGCGGCTGAGGCCAGAGCGAGGTGAGCACCGTCACCCCAGCACCGAGCAGAACCAGCGCTAGGCCAAGGCCGAAGAGCCGGCGCCGCACCGGGCTGCGCAGCTGGTCGAGCGCCAATGCACCGCCAGCCAGCAACTCCGAGCGCCCAAAGGGCAGCGGCTGCGATGCCAACATTGGCAGCCGCACAGAGAGTCGCGACCAGCCGGCGACCGGCAGCCAGAGCAACGACGCCAGCAGTACCAGCGAGACCACCAGGGCCAGCAGCGCAAGGACGCGAGCGAACGGCACGGCTGAACCACCCGACGCCGCAGCAACCGCAGCAGTCACCGCCGCAGCGACGAGCAGCCAACCGGCGACCGTGAGCGCCGTGGAATGAAGAGTGGGCGACGACTGCGGGTTCAAGCGGAGACCTGGACCGACCCTTTCGGCGGGAGCAAGGGGGCAAAGTTGGCGCGAAACATGGCCCGTGTTAGGGCTTCTGCGCTCGCTATCACGGCCGTCAAATGAGTGTCAATTGAGCCTCCCGACCACGCAAGCCAACCCGTCGCCGCGCCTCATCGGACTCACGGGAGGCATCGCCTGCGGCAAGAGCGCCGTCGAGCGGTTTCTCACCGACTGCGGAGCAACGGTCATCGATGCTGACCAGCTCGCCCGCGCCGTCGTCGCACCCGGAAGCGACGGCCTCCGCGAAGTCGTCACCGCCTTCGGCCCCCACCTCTTGCTGGACACCGGCGCCCTCGACCGAACCGCGCTCGGTGCCCTCGTCTTCGCAGATGCAGAGGCACGCGCACAACTCAACGCCATCCTCCATCCCCGCATCGCAGAAGCCAGCCAGCAGGCCATCGCAGCGGCCTTCGCCACCGGCGCCCCGCTCATCGTCTACTCCGCAGCGCTGCTCGTCGAGGGCGGAACCCACCGCAGCTTCGATGGCCTCCTCGTCGTCACCTGCTCCCCTGCCCTGCAGCGGGCCCGACTCGCAACACGCGATGGCCTCTCGCAAGACGAGGTCGAACAGCGGCTCGCAGCGCAGATGCCACTTGCCGCTAAGGCCGCCGCCGCAAACTGGCTCCTCCACAACGACGCTTCCCTCGACGACCTCCGCGCGGCCACCTGCCGCCTCGCCCAAAGCTGGGGCCTTACATGTCCCTCTCCACAACGGCCCTCGCCATGATGAACGCCAACGCTAGGCACCGACATCTCCTCGTCACTGGCCTCCCTCACGCCGTCGCCGAGCTCGTCCTGCAGCGCATCCTTGGCGCCGAGCCGGCCACCACTGCAACACTCATCGTCCGTGGCGATGGCATCGACGCCGTCGAAACCATGCTCCGCGCCTGGGGCCCTCTTGGCGCCCGCTGCCGCCTCATCCTCGGCGATGTCACCGCACCCGCCCTCGGACTCTCCGACGATGAGCGCCTCGAAGAGGTCTCACGAACCACAGACATCTTCCACTTTGCCAGCGTCTACCACCTCGGCTTCGACAAACTCCACCTCGAGGATGTCAACCTCCACGGCACCCGTCAGCTCCTCCTCTTCGCGCGGGGATGCGCAAAACTCCGCTGCATCCATCACTACTCCACCGCCTTTGTCGCCGGCTCTCGCTCCGGCGTCGTACTCGAAGAGGAGCTCGAGCGGGGGCAGACCTTCCGCAACACCTTCGAGCGTACCAAGTTCACCGCCGAACTCGACGTCCGTCGCGCCATGCACGACCTCCCTATCACGGTTTACCGCCCCGGACTCGTCCTCGGCCATGCTAGGACAGGCGAACTCGGCCGCGTCGACGGCCCCTACTTCCTCGTCCAACTTCTCAGCAACGACCCCGAACGGCTCGCGCCGCCAGCCAGCTCCGCCGCCCGCTTCCCCTTCCACGCGGTGCCCATCGACTTTGTCGCCGACGCCATCGCCGCCCTCTCGGGCGATGATGCTGCGATCGGACGCACCCTCCACCTCACCGACCCCAACGCCATCGCCATCGACGATGCCTTTCGGCTCATCTCGGAGTGCGCCGAGCAGCGGGTCGTGCGCCGGACACGAGGCGACCGCGTCGCAGGCATCATGCGTCGACTCCCCTACGGAGAGGACCTCGTCAACGCCTCCCGCATCCACCTCGACGAACTCGATACAGAGGCCTTCTTCGTCACGCGGCGCTCAGGCGAACTCCTCCGAAAGCACGGCATCCTCTGCCCCTACTTCCCCGACTACGTTGAAAGGCTCGTCGCCCACGCGCAGCGGCGGCACGACGGTTGGGAAACGGCAGATGCCCCGCGCGCCAACCAATCATCCCGCGCCTTCAAGGCACTGACGGGCCGGTTCGGCCGCGACCACTAGACGATGCGGATGATCCGGTCGTTCAGCAGCCGGCGCAACAGCGCAAAGGCCTCCTGACGCGGCACATTGCTCATGTCGAGCAGGTCTTCAACGTTCGTAGCTCCGTCCATCAACGAGACGAAATACATCTCTTTGGGAGCAAGCGAGGCGCTCCGGATTTCAGACGGCGCAGCAAACAGCGTAGGCGTCGCGATGAGCAGCTCGGCGTCCGACGGACCGGCAAACACGACAGGTACCGACGGCACCGTGACAGCCAGCGCCGATTCAGGCACCTCCGGCCTGCCCAGCACAGGAATCTCCCGCACAGGCGTCTCGAGCGAGCGGCGCGACGCGATCTGCTCGTCGGCAACGCTCGAAACGCTGGAGGGCAACTCCATCGGCGGCAGCGTGGCGTCGTTGTCGAAGCGACCAATCGTGCCGAACGCCATCGGAGGCATCGTGTCGGCCGCGGGGTCGCCATCAGGAAGCGATGCGACGAATCCGCGCTGCGGCGTTGGCGCATCCTCAGACTCGCGAAGCCGAACGGGGCTGTCGACCGACCGGAGCGCAGCAATCGCAGCAATCAGGTCGGGCGTCGGCGGCTGAACAGGCAGCGTCGGCATCTCGGCCGGCGGCGGATAGGGCACCAGATCGTCGAGCCCGAAGGGGTCGTTCATGAGGTCAGCAGCGAGATCGGCAAAGGCCGCATCAAAGGCAGAGACAGCTGGCGCCGGTGCGGCAGCTACTGCCTCTCGAGGAGAGGAATTCGACGGAGGCTCCCCACCCTCGCGCATGGCGGCGAGCTGCGCTGCCATCTGTGCTGCGCCTCCGCCCGGCGGAAGCGTCGGAGTCAGCGTGGCGAGCAGGTCGTCGCCGTCGAGCGCACCGGGGACCAGCGTCGCCGAGTCGGCTCCGGAGGCGAACCCCTCGGCCGCGAAGGGGTTGGAGACCGCGAAGGGCGCAGCATCGGAGGGCGGAAATAGCTCGTCGATGTCGGTGCCGGAGTCGCTCAACTCCTCCATTCCCGGTGATGCATCCAGGAACGGCAGGTCGGGCAGTTCAAGGACCTGCCCCAGATAGAGGCGGAGGTCGACCTTCACCGACGATGCGTCGGGGTGGTGAGCCGCAACCTCGACCCGCTTCAGGGCGCGGCTGATGTCTGCGATCGGCTCAAGCTCCAGCGAAGCGCGGAGGTAGTCGCGCGCGCGCGCCCAATCACGCCGATCGGCAGACCGGATGGCTTCAAGCAACATGCCTGCGACGGTGGGGGCGAGACGGGCCACGGGAACCTGCGGAGGTGACGAAAAAGGAGTGTAGGTTAAACGCGATCCGCGATGCCGCGGAAGACGGAGAGGGTGCGGTCAAGCGCCTCGGCGCTGCTGGAGAGCATAGCGCCGCTGGACGACTGCACGGCATTGCGGGCCGCGTCGAGTGCCTGCTGGGCCCGTGCAAGCGCATCGCCGCCCAGGCTGTTCCCTGCCAGCTTCTCCGTAACCGCCGGCATAAGACGTTCAATCTCACGGATGTTCCGACGGATCGTCTCGCGGCGACCATCCTCGTCATCCGTCTTCTTCACCGCCACAGAGTAGTCTTGGTTCTCGGCGACCATCCGGCTGATCTCCTCCTCGGTCAGACCGCTCGTCGCGGTCACCGTGATGGACTGAGCCTTGCCCGTCTCGAGGTCGAGCGCCTTCACAGAGACAATACCGTCTGCCGAGATGTCGAAGGTCACATCGATTTCCACCTCGCCCGACGCCGCCTTGCGGAGCCCGGTCAGCACAAACTCACCGAGGACCTCGTTCTCTTCTGCGCGGTCGCTCTCGCCCTGCATCACGAGGATCTTCACCGAGGTCTGGTTGTCACGGACCGTCGTGAAGATGTGGCTCTGGCTGGTCGGGACCGTGCTGTTGCGCTCGATGATGACCTCGAAGCCACCGCCGAAGACCATGATACCGAGCGAGTGCGGGGTCACATCCAGCAGGAGCACGCCTACATCATCTTCGGTCAGCGCCAGCGCCTGAATCGCAGCTCCAATTGCAACCACCTCGTCTGGGTGCACACCCTTGCGCGCCTCGCGACCGAAGAAGGCAGCGACCGCCTTCTGCACAGCGGGCATCCGCGTCATGCCGCCTACAAGGATGACCTCGTCGATCTCGCCAACAGTCAGATTGCCCTCTTCGAGCGTCGCCCTGCAGATCTTCATCGTCCGCGCCACCAGATCGGCCACGATGTCGTCGAGCGTCGCCCGGTTCAACTTCTTCTGCAGGTGGAGCGTCTCGCCCGTCTCACGCGTGAAGATGAAGGGCAGGCTGACCTCGGTCTCCCACAGCGAAGAGAGTTCAATCTTGGCCTTCTCCGCCGCATCCTTGAGACGCTGCAAGGCCATGTCGTCCTTGCGGAGGTCGACGCCGTGCTCCTGCGCAAAGTCGACCGTCAGCCACTCCATGATGCGCGCGTCAAAGTCCTCGCCGCCGAGGAAGGTATCGCCGCCCGTCGCAAGCACGTCAAAGACCCCTTCGCTGATCTCCAGCGCCGAGATATCAAAAGTACCGCCGCCCAGATCGTAGATGGCGACGCGCTGATCTAGGTCCTTGCCATAGCCGTAGGAGAGGGCCGCAGCGGTAGGCTCGTTGATGATCCGCAGCACCTCCAGACCGGCAATCTTGCCGGCATCCTTGGTCGCCTGCCGCTGGTTGTCGTTGAAGTAGGCCGGAACGGTAATGACCGCCTGGGTCACCTCCTCGCCGAGATACTCCTCCGCGATGAGCCGCATCTCCTGCAGAATCATCGAGGAGATCTCGGGAATGGAGTAGGTCTTGTCGCGCATTCGCACGCGCACATCCTCGTGCGGCCCCTGGACGATCTCGTAAGGCGAGGTCTCCATCGTGTGGACCACCGCCGGCGATCCCCACTTGCGACCGATCAGCCGCTTGGCCGCGTAGATGGTGTGACGCGCATTCGTGATGGCCTGGCGCTTGGCGAGCTGGCCTACGAGTCGGCGCCCGCTTTCGCTGATGGCCACGGTGCTCGGCGTGGTCTTGTATCCAGCCTTGTTCGGGAGGACCTTGGGTGACCCGTCAACAAGAACCGAGACGCAGGAGTTCGTTGTGCCGAGATCGATGCCTATCACTTTGCCCATGGCGTCTTCTCCTACGCGATTCGTCGACTCAAAAGAGGGGGCGCGACCGAGTCCGGTCGAGCGCGTTCCGCGCGATGGCGTGGGTGGGGTCTAACTGCAGCAGCTCTCGGTAGGTCTCGGTCGCCGCCTCCGCATCCCCTAGCCGCGTCTCGAACTCGGCGCGGAGGCCTAGCAGGTCGATCTGCGATGCGCCGAGCGAAGCAGCACGTTCAAACTCCGCGCGGACACGCGTTGCCGGGGCATCGGTGCGGATGATCGCGGTCAGAAACTTGAGCTGAAGGTCGCCGCGCGGCGCCGTTTCGACCGCACGCGCATAGTGTTCCGAAGCGCCGCGCCAGTCGCTCTCCGACTCGGCCCGCCGCGCTCGCGCAAGGTGGACATCGAGGCTACGCTTGCTCTGCCCCTGCTCGTTCGGCTCACGACGCTGGCCGGCCTCCTCGAACTGCCACTCACCGATGTAGCCCTTGGCGAGCAGCAGGTCGTAGCCCTGACGGCGGCGCGGCGACGAAAGCACCGAGTAGGCGCGGTTGAGCCAGACGAAGACATCTTCAATCTTCGCACCGAAAACGCCCGTATCCTTGCGGAACCAGCGGTCAGGATGGAACCCCTTGGAGAGCCGGAAGTAGGCCCGCTTCGTCTCATCCCTGTCGGCCGTCTGCCCAATCTGGAAGAGGTCGTAATAGGTCACTTTGCGGAGGTGGTAGTGGTAATAGAGCACCACCTGCTTCTGCCGGTCTGTAAGCGCCGTGCCCGTGGCCATCTCGATGGGATCGAACATGAAGGCCTCGAACCGGACCGGCCAGTGCGTCGGCACCGCGGCGCCGCTCAATGGTTCCGACTCGCTACGCAACGCCGGGCGCACGACCGGTGGCGGCTCGATTGCCTGCCGACCGGTCGAGCTCTTCGAGGAACGGGGCCCTGCTTCCGCGCGATGATTTCCCGAGGAGGTGAGAGACTTGGCACGGGGACGGGTCGGGATCCGGTCTTCGGCGGTGAATGCCGAACGCGAGCCGGAGGCCGGCCAGGCGCCATCGGGAGCCGCGAGCGCGGCCTGCTGCGCAGAGGGCGTCGACTCAAGCTGAATCAGGCCCGCCGTCTCAAGCCGGCGGCAGGCGGCAACCACCTGCTCATCGGTCTGCCCCGTGATCTGGCCGAGCGTGTGGAGGTGGGTCGCACCATCGATCCGTGACAGCAGAAACCAGTCGAGCGGAGAGACCTGCAGGCCCGAATAGTCGGTGACAGGCAGCCGCACCGGGACGGTTTTGAGTGGATTCGGATGACTCATTCGGAAAACAAGACCCGCTGCGGGGAGAAGACAACGCACAGTTATGGTTCGCCACCCTAACGCTCCACCGCCGCCTTCTGCAAGCGGGAAACGGCTAGGCTGGCATTGCAAAGACCGCCGACAGTACCGCCACCGCAAGGTCCACGTCGGCCTCGGTCGCGATGAGCGGCGGAACAAACCGGAGCGTGTTGCCACCGGCCGTGTTGAACAGCAGCCCATTTTGCACACCCTTCACCATCAGCGCGGTCGCATCGTCAGCCGTCCCGTTAACCTCCACGCCCACCATCAGCCCCAGTCCGCGGACCTCGCGAATGCGAGGCTGCTGTCGCGCTAACGCCCGCAGACGGCCGAGCAAGTAGGCGCCAACGCGGGCCGCGTTCTCGGGGAGCGCTTCGTTGTCGAGCGTCTCTAGCACAGTCAGGGCTGCGCGCGCTGCCAGCGGGTTGCCTCCGAAGGTGGTGCCATGGCTCCCCTTCGTAAAGGCGGCAGCTACCGATTCCGTCGCGAGGGTGGCCCCAATCGGAACACCGCCGCCCAGCCCCTTGGCCAGCGTGACGATGTCGGGCTTGATGCCGTAGTACTCGGACGCCAAGAAGCGGCCGGTGCGGCCGATGCCAGACTGCACCTCATCCACAATCAGGAGCGCGCCGCGCTCGTCGCAGAGCCGCCGGAGCCCCTGCATAAAGGGGCGCGACGCGACCCGCACACCACCTTCGCCCTGAACCGGCTCCACCATGACGGCGGCCGTGTGGGCGGTCCAACGGGCCTCGACCGAGGCCAAATCGTTGAACTTGGCATAGGAAAACCCGGGCACCATGGGCTCAAAGCCCTCGTGGTACTTGGGCTGCGCGGTTGCGCTGACGGCGCCGTAGGTGCGGCCGTGGAAGGAGCCTTCCAGCGTGATGAGCTCAAACTTGGGCGACCGCTGAACGATGCGGGCGTGGCGACGGGCCAGTTTGATGGCGGCCTCGTTGGCCTCTGCGCCAGAGTTGCAGAAGAATACTCGATCTGCGAATGTTCGCCTAATCAGTTCTTCTTGAAGAAGAATCTGCGGCTCCGAGAAGTAGATGTTCGAGATATGCGTCAGCTTCGAGATCTGGTCCGTCAGCGCCGCGACCAGCGCGGGATGAGCATGACCCAGCGACAGCACCGCGATCCCGCCGAGGAAGTCGAGATACTCCTTCCCCTCCCTGTCCCAGACCCGCATCCCCTTGCCGTGATCCAGCACCACGCTCTGCGGGCTATACGACGGGCTCATGGAGCTCCGACCGGCTGCCAACAACGACGCTGTCTCTCGCTTCTCCATCGCGCTACTCCTCTGTTCCCTTGCTCGGTCCTGACGGCCGGCGCGCCCGCGGGTGGGCCCGGTCGTAGACCTGCATCAAGTGATCTACTGTCACATGCGTGTATCGCTCCGTCGTCCGAAGGCTTGCATGGCCCAGCATCTCCTGGATGGCACGCAGGTCTGCGCCGCCCTCCAGCAGATGGGTTGCAAAGCTGTGGCGCAGACCGTGCGGCGACACGCGGCGCACTGTTCCTGCCCGCGCCTGCGCTGCATCGAGCAGCCGCCGAACGCTCCGGTCGCCCATCCGGCCGCCGCGACTGTTCACAAAAAGTGCCCGCTCCAGCAGCCCCTCCCGCAACAGGAGATGGCGCACCGCCAGATAGCGCCGCACTGCCTCGATAGCCTTGCTGCCTACAGGCACCTCGCGCTCCTTGCGCCCCTTGCCCAGTACCCGGACCCAGCCCTCCTGGAGCGATAGGTCACCAAGGCTCAGCCCTACGAGCTCGCTCACACGGAGGCCGGCCCCATACATGACCTCCCACATCGCCAAGTCGCGGAGCAACGCAGGGGTCTCCTCCTCCGCCTGCGGCTCGACCAGCTCCCGCGCCTCATCGGCCGTCAGAAAGGAGGCAAGCGGCTTCTTCTGCTTGGGCGACTGAATCAGCGCTGGGGTCGACTCTTTTACCTCTCCCCGCTTGAGCAGGAAGCGGTAGAAGCTCCGCATCGCCGACAGCCCCCGCGCTACCGAGGAGCGCTCCAGATCGCCCTGTCGGAAGGCGAGGTAGCGCCGCATCGAGGCAATCGTCACATCGTCCAGCCCCGCAGGCCGCTTCGCAGTCTCCTCGAACCAGCCAAAAAACGACCGGATGTCCCGTTCATAGCCGCTCAGCGTGTGCTTGGAGGCGTTCCGCTCTACCCGCAGGTAGTCGAGGAAGCGCCGGAGCGGGTCGACCCAGGCAGAGGCTGGCGTAGGGATGTTAGAGGGTACCTGTTCCATGGAGCGCTCGTCGCACGCCACCTAAGCGGGGGCAAGTTTCAGACGTGTGCGGTGGGTAGCGGACGGTCACCGAGCATGCGCTCGAGCGGTAGCCCCTCGGTCAGCGCCGGGTGCCGGTAGCTGCCCTGCAGAACCAGGCCGCGGCTGCGCGCCGGCGCAAGCCATGCCTCGAGGTCTGCCAGTGCCCGATGCGACACGGCCTCGCGCCGGTCCGATCGTGCCGACCTCCCAGACTTCGCCTCTTCGACGGGCGGCATCATACCAAAGTGGATGTTGGTCGGATGGTAGGCCTTGGCATCCATCGTCAGCTCGCCGGTCACGTGCCGGCGGAGCGCGCCGAGCGCCGTCGTCGCAGGCGGCAGGTCGAGCGGCTGGCCGGAGAGCTCGGCTGCCAGGAAGAGCGCAAGCAGCAGCCCGCTGGCCTGAGACTCCACATAGCCCTCCACGCCCGTGATCTGGCCCGCGAACCGCAGGTGCGGCGCCACCTTCATGGCGAACCGATCGTCGAAGACCTCCGGCCCGTGCACATAGGTGTTCCGATGGACCGAGCCCCAGCGCATGAACTCCGCCTTCTGAAGCCCCGGGATCATGCGGAACACCCGTCCTTGGTCGGGCTGCTTCATACGCGTCTGAAAACCGACCAGATTGTAGGAGGTGCCTTCGCGGTTCTCCATGCGAAGCTGCACCACCGCGTAGGGGCGCCGGCCGGTGCGAGGGTCTTCGAGCCCCACCGGCTTCATCGGTCCAAACGCCAGCACCTTGTCGCCGCGCGACGCCATGACCTCGATGGGAAGGCAGCCCTCAAAGAAGCGAGCCTCCTCAAAGGCATGCAGCTCAGTGAGCTCCGCGGCCCGCAACGACTCCACAAAGGCGTAGTACTCCTCTTTGTTCATTGGGCAGTTGATGTAGTCGTCGCCGCCCCCCTTCTCATACCGGCTCTGCGCAAAGGCGATGCTACGGTCGACGGAGTCGGCATGCACGATCGGCGCCACCGCATCGTAAAAGTAGAGCCGCTGCCGGCCCGTCATCGCGGTGATCTTCTCGGCGAGCGGCTGCGTCGTCAGCGGGCCCGACGCCACCACAAAGATACCGGCTTCAGGACCTGGAATCTCCGTAACCTCGCCGCGCACCACCTCGATGAGCTCCTCAGCGTGAACCACCTCGGTGACCCGGGCGCCAAACCGCTCCCGGTCGACGGCCAGCGCGCCGCCTGCGGGCACTGCTGTCTCTTCTGCAATCTGCATCAGAATCGACCCGGCACGCCGCATCTCCTCCTTCAGCAACCCGACGCCGTTCGTGAGCGCGTCGCCGCGGAAGGAGTTGCTGCAGACGAGCTCTGCAAAGTGCTCGGTCTGGTGGGCTTCGGAGGGACGCACAGGGCGCATCTCATGCAGGCGGACCGAGATGCCGCGGCGGGCGAGCTGCAACGCGAGTTCGGAGCCGGCCATGCCTGCGCCAACGATGGTAACTTGGGGCGTTCGGCTCATCTCTCTGCTCCAACCAGACGGGGCGAGCGAACTAACGCTCTGCCCTACCCGCCGCAAGTTGCCGTCATCGACAGGCTCGCCGCCACTGCGTCGCACGCCGCTCCAGCAGGCCGTCCATTTCAAGCTCTGTCAGCGCCGCCACCGCCTCGCCGCCCGCCAGCCCGGAGAGACGCACCACCTCGTCGCCCTCCTCCAACTCGGCGGAAAGCACGGCCCAGAGTCGACTCGCAGCCTCCGACAACGCGACCGAGGGCACCGCAAAGGTCTGCGCTGCGGCTGGCGCCAGCGGCAGCGCCCGCGAGCCCTCCGCCAGCGACGTCCCAAGCAGCACTGCCAGCTCCTCTGCTCGTGTAACCACGCTCGCGCCTCGCCCCAGCAGGCCATTCGAGCCCATCGCGCTCGGCTCCCACGGCGCACCCGGCAGCACCCCAACCGGCCGCTGCAGCCGGCGGGCAAAACCAGCCGTCGTGAGTGCGCCGCTCTGCACCGGAGCCCGCACCACGAGGGTACCGAGCGAGAGCGCCGCGATGGTCCGGTTTCGCGCCACAAAGAGCGTATCGAAGGGCCGGCAGCCAAGTGGCTGCTCCGTGAGGATGCAGCCGCCTGCTGCAACAATCTCTGCAAAGAGGCTGCGATTCTGTGCCGGCCCTGCCTGCAGCATCCCGCCCGCCAGCACCGCGACTGTCGGCAGGCCGGCCCGCAGCGCCGCCCGATGCGCCATCGTGTCGATACCGCGCGCGCCGCCGCTCACCACGGTCAGCCCAAGGCGCTGCAGCGAATCGTCGAGCCAGTCGCGCAGCGCTGCCTCTTCTTCAGCCGCAGGGCTCCGCGTGCCCACCACCGCCACCGACGGCTGGTGCAGTACCTCCACATTGCCGCAGCCTACGAGCCAGTGGCCGGCTGGAAACCAGTGAAGGCCGAGCACCGATGGACGCATGACGAACGGCTTGCCCAGCCCCATTCGCTCCAGACGGGACAACTGGCGGGCAAGGTGAGGCGCCGCGCGTTGCTCCCGCTCCTCTGGCGGGCAGGCAGTGGCAGGCAGATTCCAATCAACGAAGGCAGGGTCGAACATGAGAACACCGAGATGGCAGAGGGGGTCTCTCTCCTTCTCGTCATCTGCGGCCGATTGTTGCGAGGATTCGATCAGTCGCCCTGTTCGACTCGGACCAGCGCGCTGCCGAAGCGGACGGAGAGCGCCTCTGTTGCTCGGGAAACGGCCTCCGCCTCGCGGGATTCAACTGTGATCCGGGTCCGGTAGTCATCCGCACCCCAGACGGGGTAGGAGCCCAGCGCCACCGCCGGCTCAGCCATCAGGACCGCCTCCAGGTGGGCCGCAACCTCGCCCTCGCCACAGGTCAGGAAGAGGGTTGCAAGCGCCACGGGCTGGCCGTCGAAGCGGGCTACCACCGCACGGAGCTGGTTGGCGAAGAGCTGCGGGACTCCGGGCAAGACGAAGAGGTTGCGCACCTGCGTCAGCGGCCACATCGTCCGTCTGTCGCTGTGGATCTCTGCGCCTACCGGGACCATCGCCATGCGGCGCCAGACGGCGAGTTCGGCGGGGCGGGCAGCGAAGTGCTGATCAATCCAGGCGCGCAGCGACGGCTCCTCCTGCATCTCGAGGCCAAAGCCAGCCGCGATGGAGGCAAGCGTGATGTCATCGTGGGTGGGGCCGATGCCGCCGCTGGTGATGACAAAGGTGGCGCGGGCTGCGAGCTCCCGCGCCGCCGCACCGATGGCGGCCACGTCGTCGGCGACGATCCTGACCTCCACGAGGTCGATGCCGTGCCTCCGGAGCGTCGCGATGGCGAGCTGGCCATTCTGGTCCACGATTTTCCCCGACAGGAGCTCGTTTCCGATGAGCAGGAGGGCTGCGGTGACGGGTGCAGGCATGGAATTCACGGCGTCGGAACGGGGATGCTGAAAAGTACGGCGCGGCGATCGCGCTGCACCGTAACCCGCAATGTAGTGGTGCCGAGCCCGTCGAGCCACAAGAGGCGATCGCGTGGCGTAAGCCCGCGGCCCGCGGCGGCGGTCCCGGGAGCGATTGCCTCCACGAGCGCGGCGCGGCCGTCGCAGACCAGCGCGAGGCCGGCTTCGCGGAAGGCCGCGCGGACCTCTTCCGCCTCGGCGCCGCAGATGGGGCTGCCGAGGGCGAGCCGCGCCGGTTTGGCCTCGCGACCAAGCGTGAGCGATGCGCTGCCGGAGCCCCAGGCGACGTGCGCTGCCTCGATGTTCACAGCTTCGCCGTCGGTCCCCTGCAGCAACGCAACGCCCTTAGCATCGCTCACCACCCAGGGCCCTGCGACCGCGCCGGCCCGACGCACAAAGGCGCCTGCGACAGGCGCACCCTGCGGGTCTACCACGATGACGCTGCCCTCCCGCTCCGACCGCATCGCCGGACAGACCTTCTCCACCCGTTGCTCAGCCGAAAGTGCCACGCGGAGGCTCGCAGGCGCCTTGCCAGAGGCCGCGCAGGTCACCGTATAGTCGCCCGGCGGAAGTGCCGCGAAGCGCATCCGTTTCCACGGTTCGATGGCCCCCTTCGGAAGTGTGTAGAGCGCAGCAGGAAAGGCAGGCGACAGCGCCAACGACACCTCCACCGCCATCCCTTCCGCAGCCATCTCCAGCTCAGCACCTCGTCCGAACCGGTAGTCAGCGGGCTCGCCAAAACCAGCCACCAGCACCGACAGCGGCGGCACCTCTGCCAGCGCCGCCAGCAGCCTGTCGGGCTCGGCGCGGCAGGGCTCGGTCTCGAACCAGCCATCGTCGCCCACCTCTGCCGAACAGACGGGCTGCTCGCCACTGCCGCGGGTGAACCAGACCGTTGCCCCCACCGCAGCTTTGCCCCGCGGGAGATAGAGTCGGCCTCGCATCAGCCTGCCGGCATCGCGCAGCAAGACGAGGTGCTGGTCGTCGAGGCCCCGCTCCGGAAGCACGAACCGTGTCTTGAGCGGTTGGTAGTCGGGGTGGCTTACCGCAACCTCCACCTGCTCGGTCAGACCCTCGAAGAGGATGATGCCGTCGGCAGCCGTGACCCGCGGCGCGGGCGTCCACCAGGGCGGAAAGCCGGTACTGCGGACCACCACGCTCGCCCCCTCGATGGCGCCCTTCGCCTCATTCTCCACCCTGCCTCGGAGCGCGCGGCCAGGCCGAAGCACAAGGCGCACCCCAGATGTCGGAACATCGGCACGCAGCTGCAGCAGGCCGCTCAGGCCAGGCGACATCCCCTTCGACTCCGCGACCACGACCGCCTCGCCCTCGGGCAGCCCCGTGAGGATGAACGAGCCGTCGGCCCGAGACACGAAATCGATTGTCGGCACCCAGAAGAAGGTCCCCTCGGGCCGAACCAGCGGGTGGATGTTGTCAAAGATGCTCTTGCGAACCTCCCAGACTGAGCCGGCCTTGTCGCGGACGATCGCATAGACGGCAGCGCCTCCAACGGGCACATCGGCGCCGTTCACGACGCGACCGGTAACGGTCCCGCCCTGGCTGAGCTCCACCTTGATGGCCATCTCAGGGGTGACCGCCAGCTCCTGCTGCCAGGGCAGATAACCGGGTGCCCGCACAGAGAGCGAGAACTGCTCTCCGACCGGTAGGTAGTCGAGCGTCGTGAGGCCCTGTTCGACCCCATCCGAGAGCGCCAGCACATGCATCGCATCCCGCGACACCGTCACGACGGCCATCTCGACCGGAGCGCCCGTGATTTTGTCGACGATGGTCACCGCGACGGCAGGAGCCGGCTCGACCTCGAGCTGCACCTCTACCTCGGAGGCAGAACCTTCGGCAACCGCCGGCACCGCCACGCTCTCAAAACCTGTTCCGCCGAGCGCGTCGGTGGCGATGAGCTCCACCGAGCCGACCCGCAGACCGCCGATGGAAAACAGGCCGGCGCTGTCGGTGAGCGCCTGCTGCTGCGGGAACATGCCGGCCTGGCCCGCATGCACAAAGATACCGGCGGCAGGCTGCCCGTCACGCGTGACCCGACCTCGAATGATGGAGCCGCCCTGCAGCGTCAGCAGGACCGGCTCTGGCTGACCGAGCAAGGCCGTCTCGAACCCCGGCCCGTAGCCGGCCAGTTCGGCCTGAACGACAACCGTCCCTGCGCCGCGCGAAACAACCCGAAACCGACCCTCCGCATCCGTCGTCACGCGCGGAGCAGCCCCGTTCGAGAGCACCGTCACGGTGACGCGCGCGCCAGGCGCGGGGCTGCCGTCGGGCAGCACGACCTGGCCCGTCACCATCCCCGAACCCTCCGCAATCACCTCGCCGACGCTGCCGGAGCCGGCGATCTGCGAAACCTCGGCGGTCTCGGGCGCGGGGCGCTGCGACTCTTCGATGCGCCAACGGGTGAACCAGGCCAGCGCGATACCGAGCAGTGC
>CANKLS010000007.1 GCA_947483645.1 Bradymonadales bacterium
CCTCGCCGGCTCGGTCGCAACCTCATCAGAGGCCGATGACGGCGCGGCCATGGCCACCGTGGATGGCGCGGTGGCAGACGGCGCAGAGGGCGGCTGAGCTGCCAACACGACGCTGCTCGGTCGTTCGACCGACGGCTCGGGCTCAACCGCCAGAGAGCCCGCGGTCGAACTGCCAGAATCCAACGGCGTCGAAGCTGCGATCGACCCCGCGGAGGGCTTGGTATCGAGCGCAGAAAGCGCGTTGTCGATGTCATCAGCGAGAAAGACCGCCGTGCCCGTACCGGGTGGCGTCATGCTCGACGCGACGGGCGCGGATTCGGTCGACGCAAACGAAGAGGTCGCGGGCGCGGGCGCAGCGGTGGGAAGCGGTGGGCGCGGACGGGCCGCCGGGAGCGGAAGGGAGGCCCGCTCCTCCTTGAACTCCAGCTGGTAGTCGCCGATGCGGTAGGCCTCTCCGGACACAACCGGGCTCGACCCCTGAATGCGCCCCTTCGGACCTTCGATGCCGTACCGCGAGAGATCCTCCAGCGTGTAGCCACTCGCTGTTCGCACCAAGCGTGCATGAACACGAGAGATGTTCTGGTCGGTCAGTCGTATGGTGTTGCCCTCGCCCCGCCCGATCGTGATCTCGGAGCGGAGAAGGGGAACAACGGTTCGATTCTGCTCGCCATCAACGAGGAACAACTTCAGCATGGTCTACCCCGACAAGGCTTCGGAAAGCGCCGTCTACCATCATCCGGCGCCCCTCCGCAACACACGCTGCCAGCGCCTTCGCTGCCTTGACGGGCCCGAACCCTGCGCGGTAGGCAGCCCGCCGGGCCCTCGCAAAGGCAGAGAACGCGACCATGACCACGCACACCTTCCAGCTCTTCGACACCCTCTCCGCCTCGAAGCGTACCTTTGAGCCGACCGAGGCGGGGCAGGTGAAACTCTATGTCTGCGGCGTCACGGTCTACGACCTCGCCCACATCGGCCACGGCCGAACCTTCATGACCTTCGATACCGTCGTCCGCTACCTGCGACATCGCGGGTGGAAGGTCGACTTCATCCGCAACCACACCGACATCGACGACAAGATTATCCGCCGCGCCAACGAGCGCGGAGAAGACCCCGCAGCGCTCGCCGAGCGCTTCATCGATGCGCTCGATGCAGACACCGCCCTGCTTGGCCTCATCGCGCCCGATGTCGCTCCGCGCGTCACCGGCACCATCCCGGAGATCATCAGCCTGATCGAGACCCTCATCGCCCGTGACCACGCCTACCCAGTCGACGGCGATGTCTATTACGCCGTCGACAGCTTCCCCGAGTACGGCAAGCTGGCCCACCGCAAACTCGACGACATGCGGGCCGGCGAGCGGGTCGCGATTGACGACCGCAAGCGCAACCCTTTCGACTTCGCACTCTGGAAGGCTGCCAAGCCCGGAGAACCGAGCTGGTCGAGCCCCTGGGGCGAGGGCCGCCCCGGATGGCACATCGAGTGCTCCGCGATGAGCATGAAGTATCTCGGCGTCACCTTCGACATCCACGGCGGCGGCTCTGACCTCCAGTTCCCACACCACGAGAACGAGATCGCACAGTCGGAGGGCGCCTCGGGCAAGCCCTACGTAAACTACTGGATGCACTCCGCGATGCTCAACATCGACGGCGAGAAGATGTCCAAGTCACTCGACAACTTCTGGACCCTCCGCGACGTGCTCAAGCAGCATCATGCCGAGACCATCCGCTGCTTCTTTCTGAGCGCCCACTACCGCAAGACCGTCAACTACTCGCAGAGCAACCTCGATGCTGCCCGCGAGCGCGTCCGCTATGTCCACAAGGCCCGCACCGCGCTCACCGCCCACCTCGCCGCGGAGGCCGCTGCAGAGGCCGACCCCGCCACGCTCACCGACTTCCTCGGCCGGCTCTACGAGGCGATGGACGACGACTTCAACACCCCCGTCGCGCTCGCCATCCTCCACGAGGCGGCGCGCACCACCAACGACCTCCTCGCCGACAAGAAGCGGGCCAAGCTCCCTGCCTCTGTCGCGCGCCTCGCAGCACTCGCCCGGTTCTTCGAAGCCTTCGCCGATATCTTCGGCCTGCTCGCCGCCGATTCCGCCCAGACGCTCGACGAGATCCGCACGCAGCTCATCAGCAAACTCGGACTCGAGCCTGCCTGGATTGAGGAGCGCATTGCAGCGAGGGCCGAGGCACGCGCCGCAAAGGCATGGGCTGACGCCGATGCCATCCGCGTCGAACTCAGCGCCCGCCGCGTCGATCTGATGGACGGCGTCAACGGCACCACCTGGGACATCGCCGCCGACCCCGAGGCGCTCGCCGGAGCCGCGGCCGCAGACCAATGAAGACGCGCGCCGCCAACCCCTTCCAACTCGTCTCTGACTTCACGCCCAGCGGCGACCAACCCGTTGCCATCGAGCAGCTGGTCGCAGGCGTCGAGAACCACCACAAACACCAGGTCCTCCTCGGTGTCACCGGCTCGGGAAAGACCTTTACCATCGCCAATGTCATCGCCCGCACGGGGCTTCCGACACTTGTGCTCGCGCCCAACAAAACCCTCGCCGCGCAGCTCTTCCAGGAGTTCAAGGAGCTCTTCCCGCACAACGCGGTCGAGTACTTCGTCTCCTACTACGACTACTATCAGCCCGAGGCCTACATCCCGTCGTCCGATACCTTCATCGAGAAGGACTCCATCGTGAACGACACCATCGATCGCATGCGGCTCTCGGCCTCGCGGAGCCTCCTCGAACGCAAAGATGTCATCGTCGTTGCATCCGTCTCCTGCATCTACGGTATCGGCGGCGCCGACTCCTTCTACGGCATGATGCTCCACCTCGAGCGCGGCCAGAAGATCTCCCGTGACTCCATCCTGCGAACCCTCGTCGAGATCCAGTTCTCGCGGAACGACGTCGACTTCCACCGAGGCACCTTCCGCGTCCGCGGCGACACCATCGATATCTTCCCCGCCTACGAAGAGGAGATCGCGATCCGCGTCGAACTCTTCGGCGACGAGATCGACAACATCACAAAAATCGATCCTATCCGCGGAAAGCGTCTCGAGATCGTCCCTGCCGTCTCCATCTACCCCGCCAGCTTCTATGTCGTCAGCGTCGAGCGGCGGAAGAGCGCCATCCGCGGCATCAAAGAGGAGCTCAAGAGCCGGCTCTCCCAGTTCCGCGAGGAGAACCGACTCCTCGAGGCGCACCGTATCGACACCCGCACCACGCGCGACCTCGAGCTCCTCGAGACCATCGGCTTCTGCAACGGCGTCGAGAACTACTCCCGCCACCTCACGGGCCGCGCACCGGGCGAAAAGCCGCCCTGCCTCCTCGACTACCTCGGCGACGAGTGGCTGCTCGTCGTAGACGAGAGCCATGTCTCCATCCCACAGCTCGGCGCGATGTACCGCGGCGACCGGGCCCGCAAGGAGACACTCGTGGAGCACGGATTCCGGCTTCCCAGCGCGCTCGACAACAGGCCGCTGCGGCTCGAAGAGTTCGAGACCATGGTCGACCGGGTCATCTTCGTCTCGGCAACACCAGCCGACTACGAGGTCGCCAAGGCCGACGGCGTCCTCGTGGAGCAGCTCATCCGACCCACCGGCCTGCTCGACCCCATCATCGAGGTCCGTCCCGCACGCACCCAGGTCGACGACCTCGTCGGAGAGATTCGCAAGCACATCGAGATGGGCGACCGCATCATCGTCACAACCCTCACCAAGCGCATGGCCGAGGACCTCACGGAGTTCCTCCGAGAGCTCGCTATCGGCGTCCGCTATCTCCACAGCGATGTCGACACGCTCGAGCGCATCGAGCTCATCCGTGACTTCCGAAAGGGTGTCTTCGACGTCCTTGTCGGCATCAACCTGCTCCGCGAAGGCCTCGACATCCCGGAGTGTTCGCTCGTCGCCATCCTCGACGCCGACAAAGAGGGCTTCCTCCGCTCCCACCGCAGCCTCATCCAGACCTCGGGGCGCGCCGCCCGAAACCTCGCCGGCCGCGTCATCATGTATGCCGACCGCATCACGGGCTCCATGCAAAGCTGCATCGACGAGACCCTCCGGCGGCGGCGCATCCAGGCCGAGTACAACGAAGAGCACGGCATCACCCCGCGCTCGGTTCGGCGCCGCATCCACGACCTCGACCTGCCCGACGATCCCAACCAGCCAGCCACGGATGAGCAGGCCCAAGAGGACCTCACGCTCCTCTCCAGACCCCAGCTCGACGCCGCCATCTCCGAAACCAAATCGGGCATGCTCGCCGCTGCCAAGGAGCTTGCTTTCGAGCACGCTGCTTCGCTCCGCGACCGCCTCAAGAAGCTCGAGACGCAGCGCCTCCTCCTCTCCTAACCAGCGTCAACACCATGCAGTCTGAACCGACCAACGCATCCAATGCCGGCACGCTCCGGATGGTCTTGCTTGTCGCGCTCTCCGCGTTGGCGCTCGGGCTCCTCTACCACTTCTCCGCGCTCGAGTTTCTACGCTCCGGCGGAGCATCCGAGCTCCTCCGCTCCCTCGGTCCCAACGCTCCCTTCGCCTATGTGCTCCTGATGGGCGTCCTGATGACCCTCTGGGTCCCGGGGACGCTCATCGTCCTCGTCGGAACCGCCGTCTTCTCGCCCAACCAGGCGCTGCTCCTCAACTACCTCGGCTCACTCACCGCCGCGCTGTTCGGCTTCGCAACGGCACGCCTCATCGGCGGAGATGCCTTCCAGCAGCTCATCGCGCGGCGCGCGCCCACTCTCCTCCGCTTCCAGCGCAAGCTGGCCTCCGAAGGCTTTCTCACCATCTTCTACCTCCGACTCATCCCTACCCCCTTCAACGCAATCAGCTATCTCGCCGGACTCTCCCCCGTCTCGGCCCCGACCTACCTCGCCGCCACTGCGCTCTCCATCCTGCCCGGCTCCTTCGCTTTCACAACCATCCTCGGCGCGGCCTTCGAGGTGCTCAAGACCCACTCTATCCAACCGCTCTTCGCCCTACGGCCCATCGCAGGAGTGCTCGTCCTCATCGTCGCGGTGCTGCTCCCCCCGCGGATCAAGGCCCGTTTTTTCCCCACCATGCCCGACGCAGGCCCAAGCGGGGATGACGCATAAACTCGCTTCCCGCTTCCCTTTTTCTCCCGTTGCCGTAGACTCAACAATCGTCCTGTGCGGAATGTGCGCCGATGAACATTGAATGCCCCTCATGCCAAGCTCGCTACCGCATCCGCGAAGAGAAGCTCCCAGCGGAGGGCGGTGGCATCAAATGTCCCAACTGCGCCCATGTCTTTGTCGTAACGCCCGACGGCCAACTCGGCGAAGCCAAGAAGTCAATCCCGCCGCACGGCACGGAGTACAATGTCGCAGTCCGCGCCGCAGAGGCAGAGATTGAGCAGGCCCGCGCAAAGATAGAGCCTCAGGCTTCACCAGCGGCCCCCAGCGAGTCCGGAGCCAAGAAGGCCGTCGCCCGCTGGAAGGTTCGCAACGCAGGCCTCGTCTTCGACTTCGCAGACATCGACTCTGTGAAGCGCTGGCTCGCCAACCGTGAGAGCCTCGATGGCGTCGACGCCTCTGACGACCTGGGCCAGACTTGGTCGCCGATCACCGCTTTCGATGATCTCACCGACCTCCGCGTAACCCGCAAACCTCCGATCACCTTGTCGAGCGGCCAGCGCGAAGCGGCACTCGACCCGCCGCCCCAACGCGGTCGCACCGTGCCGCCAGGTGCCGCAGCGATCTCCTCCCCCGACGAACTCCGAGCCGAGGCCGAAGCGCGCCTGCGCAATGCCCGCAACGGCCGCGGCGTCACCGATGCTCCCGCCGTCGTCTCCTCCAAGCGCGACGCCAAGCAGGAGGCCGGCAAAGAAGAGAAGCCCAAAAAGTACGAGCGGCTCGCCCCCGTGAGCGAAAAGCAGCATGCGCGCATCGCCTCCGGCAGCAAGGTGCTCGCGGGCATCAGCATCCTCATTCTTCCGCTCCTGCTCGCCATCGGATTGCACGCCACGGGCACTGCCGATCTCAGCCGCTTCCTCCCCTTCCTGCCGGCCCGATCGCCCGCCTCCAAGAAGGTGCAGCTCGACAACGGACTGACCGTCGACGGAGCGCTCCGTGGCGGCGCGAGCAGACCGGTATCGTCTGGTCAGCCCGCTGCCAAGCCCGCCACGGCGACGCCCAAGCCCGCGCCTGCCGGCGTCGAGAACCCCAACAGCGCCGTCGCCGCCTATCAGGCCCGCGCTGCCATAAGCCGCGGCGACGCAGCAGAGGCCACAAAGCTTCTCGAACAGGCCAACCAGCTCTCCCGCAACGACACGCAGCTCCTCTGCCTCCTCGCGGGCCTCTACGACGCGACGGGCGACAAGCCACGCGCCATTAGCTCTGCCGACAAGTGCAAAGCGGCCGGCGGCACGCCAGAGCGCGTCTCGCTCCCCACGGCACAGACGGGTGACAATCCGGCTCAGCCCCCCGCCGCCGAGCCATCTGCCCCGGTACCCCCGTCGGAGCCCGCACCAGCCACCACCATCCGCCGCCGCGTGCGACCGGCCGCGGGCGACGGCCCGTAGCCCATGGATACCGGCGCGAGCTGCAGCGACTGTGGTGCTCCGCTCGGAGACGAGACCGCCAGCAAACGGTGTCCAGCCTGCGCTGCTGCCGACGACCTCCTCTCCGGTCCACGCCCCGCGGCAGCAACCCGCCAGCAGCCAACACGGCCCTTCGATGAGGGCCGGATCCTGCGGACCGGCGCGCTCCCGCAGACGCCAACCAACCCCGTAGCCACCATGCCGCGGCTCATGACCGCGGATGTCAAAGCGGCAGTCTCGGCGATGCCGACCGCTCCGCGTGACGACGACGCCTTCACCCTCGCCGAAACCGGCGGGGCTGGCGCCACCAGCGAGGCCTGGTCGATCGGCAATGCAGCCTCCGTGGACGACGCCAGCGAGCCGCCCATCGCCTCCACCCGTTCCGCGCTACCGTCAGCCCTCCTGGTCACGGCCGGCCTGGTGGCACTCATCGCTGTCGGAGCGCTGCTCTCCATGACAGCCAAGCCCGGCCTCCCCGCCAGCGCGGAAGGCAGCGGCGTGGCCGCAGAGGCCACCGTTGGAGGCCGCGACAACTCGGGCAGCGGCACGCACGTGGCCGCCCAGCCCACTCCCGTTGACCAACCCACCGAGCGCTCGCCACGCCGACAGAAACCACCTGCCAGCGCGACCCAGTCACCGCCCGACGCCTCTGCTGCTCCGGCTTCTCTGCCTCCCTCCGCCGATGAAGGGCCGGCTGCTGAAGCCCCCCAAGCGGTGCTGCCGCCCCCCGACTTCGCTGCCCTCATGCGAGAGGGGCACGCTTCCCTCAAACGTGGCAACCTCGCCGACGCACTTACCGCGTTCAAGGCCGCGGCCACGCTCCGACCGCGCTCCGCAGAGGCGTTCACCGGCATCGCGCGGGCCCAGGCAGGCAGCGACCAGACGGCGGAGGCGATCAAGAGCTTCGAGAAGGCGGTTGTACTCGACCCCGACTACGCACCCGCCTGGTCCGGCCTCGCACACCTCCGCGAGACCTCAGGCAATCGTGACGGCGCCATCGACGCCTACCGACGCGTCATCGCCATTCGCCCCGATTCCAGCGAGGCGAGCATGGCCCGCGAAGCGCTCACCGACCTTGGCGCGACAGAGCCGTGAGGCTGCCGCTCGGCATTGCGATTGTCTCCTTCACCTTTGCCATCGTACCCGTCTTGGCGGGCTATCTCCTGCGAGCCTGGCATAGCCGCCGATGGCGCCGCGCCCACGCCGCCGCAGCAGCTGCCACAACCCCCGAAGAACGCCTCCAACAGCTCCCGGTGCGACCGCCGCGAAGCCGGTGGTTCTGGCTCTTCCCAGCCCACACGATCGCCGGCGGCGGATGCGGTATCGCTGCCGCCCTACTCCTCTCCCCACTCCTTGCCCCGCTTTCGCTGGGCGGCTCATCACTCCTACATTTCGACAACCTCCACGAGTTCCTCACGCAGCCGCTCTGCGAGGAGCTCGGCAAGGCGCTTCCACTCCTCATCGTCTACCGAACCCGCTGGTTCCGCGACGCCCTCGATGGCATGATCCTCGGCCTCGCTGCCGGCCTCGGTTTCGCCGCCTTCGAGAACCTTCTCTACTTTGTCGTCGCCTACGACCACGGCGGACTTCCCGCTTGGACCGCCTCGATCTCCCAACGCGTTCTCCTCTCGACAGCGCTCCACGGCATCGCCTCCTCCCTCGTCGGCGCCTACTTCGGCGCAGCCAAGCAGAACCCCTCCGCCGCCATCCGCCGACTCGCGCTCATCGCCGGGCTCTGCGCTGCAGTTGCACTGCATGCCAGCTGGAACGGTCTCATCACGAGCGCCCACGAACAGGCGAGCAGTCTGCTCGCATTCGGCGCACTCGCCCTACTTGGCTTGGGCGCTGCCACCTTCTTTCTGCTCTTCAGGCGCGCCATCCGACCTAACAACCTGGCCGACACGCTCACCACACGGGAGCATCAAATCGAGAGGATGTGACCCGACTTCCGCTTCTTCGTCTGCAGGTAGAAGCGATTGTAGCTGTTGGGGACCGCCTGAATCGGCGTCCGAGCCCGGACATCAACACCGAACTCATGAAGCCCCTCGACCTTAGAGGGGTTGTTCGTGATCAGGTTCAGCGACTTCACACCCAGCAGTTGGAACATGCCAGCCGCAACCTCATACTCGCGGAGGTCGTCATCGAAGCCCAGATGCTGGTTCGCCTCGACCGTGTCCATGCCGCCATCTTGAAGGCTGTAGGCCTTGACCTTGTTCGCAAGGCCAATCCCGCGACCTTCCTGACGCATGTAGAGGATGACGCCTGCGTCAAGCGTCCCAACCGTATCGATTGCCGCCTCGAGCTGGTCGCGGCAGTCACATTTCAGCGACCCGAAAACATCGCCCGTCAGGCACTCCGAGTGCAGCCGTGCTGCCACGCCTTCACGGCCCACCACATCGCCTTTCACGATGGCCACATGGTCCAACGCATCCTTCGAATTGCGGAAGGCGACGATTTCAAACTTGCCGTGACGGGTCGGGAGCTGCGCGCGCGCAAACACCTCCACCGTCACGCCACTCTCCATTGTCAGCTTCTCGCCAGGCGTGCCACGATAGGGCTCCGAGCCGACCTGCGAGGCTCTTGGGTTGATTTCCGACACGCTGGTTCTCCTTGGTGGAACAGGTTCGCTGGTAGGCGTTTGACGGAGACCGGACAAGGTCCCCTCAAAGCCTAAGCACCTGCCACTTCGATGCACCTTACGCGGCTACAGATTCGCGACGAGGCGAAAGTTCCCGAAACCTGATCTGCGCCTGCTCCGCCAGCCCCTCCACAAAGAGCTCCCGCGACCGCGAAACCTCGTAGTTGAGCGAGTGGTAGTAGCGCTGCCGCTCGTAGCTCGGGATGATGACGGCGGGATACCCGTTCGCCAGCAGCACCTGATTTGCCAACAGACGGGCCACCGCAGCGCTGTGCTTCTCGAACGGCCAGATCTTCACAAACCGGTGGTGCACCTGGACCGCCAGATCGATGGGGTGCAGCCGGCGGCTCATCAGGTCTGCCTCCGCGAACATCATCACGAGCGCCTTGTCGATCTGCTCAGGCGCTACAACATCGTGCTTGAACTGCTCCGTTGCGCCGGCATCCTTTCGCATCGAGCCAGCCTCGACCCGGCCCGTCAGCCAGCCGAGATAGGCAAGCGCCTGCCCCCGGTTCAGTGGCTCCGCGCTTGCCCCCACCTCGCGCATCCGCTGGTAGGCGGCTCTGAACCGTCGTGCCCGCTCAAAGGCCGTACGCTCAAGGTGCGTGCCTCCAACTTCGCCAGTTAGGGCGCGGTCGAGCGCCTCAACCTCCATGCCAAACCCTTCGATGGCAAGCTCATGATAGACCCAGCCCTTGGTCAGCCGCTCGTGCATCGCATCGCGACGAGACGCAGGAGCGCTCCACTCCACGCCAATGAGCTGATCAAGTTGTTCGTCGAGCTTCAAGTAGCAGCGTTCCATGGTCCCTCCGTCGGTCCACGAATCGTGCGCTTCCCCAAGTGCCCGTGCTCCGCTTTCCTCTGGTCGACCACGACCTGCCGACACTATGGAGACTTCTCTCACCCGATGCAAGCGGCAGCAACGCGCTCTGCTTCATCCCTCCCGCAGCGCGACCCATCGCTCAGATGCCACCCGCCTACCACACCGCCTTCGTCGCACTCGGCAGCAACCTCGACGACCGGCTCCGCTGCATCGAAGCCGCTACCGCGCAGCTCGCGCGACTCTCACGCACACCCATCCAGCGCTCACATCTCTACGATACCACGCCCATGTATCTTGAGGAGCAGCCCCGATTCGTCAACGCGGTTGTCAGGCTGCAGACCGACCTGGAGCCAGACCTGCTCCTCATCCGCCTCCTCGACATCGAGACCTCACTCGGCCGCATCCGAGCCGAGCGAAACGGACCTCGCGTCATAGATCTAGACCTGCTCCTCTGGGACGACCTCGTGCGCGAAAATGAAGCGCTCATTTTGCCCCACCCCCGTCTGCATGAACGGCCCTTCGTCCTGCTTCCGCTGGTTGATCTCGACCCTGGACTCCGCCACCCCGCGCTCGGCCGTCGCGTCGACGAACTCTGGGCAGACCTGCTCCCCACTCTCGCGCCGGACGAGCTCCCTGTGAGGCTCGAACCATGAAGCAATCCTCCCTCATCGCGGTTGCTCTGGCGCCGTTCCTGCTCGTCGCCTGCGACCTTGTCGCGCCCGCCCAGCAGCGCGACAGAATCGACCGCGTCGCCATCGCGCCGACCACGCCGGTCTCCCCGCCTCAGACCCCTGCTCTCTCGGCAGAGACCCGAGCCTCCTATGAGGCGATCATCGGCCAGGTGACCGCCTCGGGAGACCTCTTCTTCACCCGACGTGCGCCCACCAAGGTGCTCAACGAGGTCGAGCTTGTCTTCTTCTCGCTCGGCCGCGGCCCCGAACTGCTCACCCGCATCGAGACCGCGATGACCGCCGATCCGAAGGCGCGAGCCTGGCTCCTGCCGCGGCAGGCTTGGTTGCTCGGCAGACTCGGGCAGTTCGACGAAGCACGAGCTGTCGCCGAGATCGCCCGCGCAGACTTCCCGGCCGAGCCCGACGCCTGGTTCGTCTGGGCCTTCGCCAACAGCCAGTCGGCCTCGGGAAGCCGCGTCCCGGTTACCGCGCTGCGCGACGCTATCGAACACCTCCTGGTCATGGCCCCCGACTACCTCGGACCAGGCGACACCACGGCAGATGGGCTCCGGAAGCAGCTGACTGCTCCGCCCGCTCCGACGACACCCGGCGGCCGCTAGCGCACGCCCGGAAGGGAGACGTGGGCGGCGGGCGGAGGCTCTCCGAGCCAGGCCGCATAGACCGCGGCAGAGACCGCCACCTCGCGGGAATAGGAGCGGACCACATCGTAGGGAATAGCCTCGGTCCAGAGCCAGAGATCGGCCCCCTCATCGCCCCGGAGCCACCGTCGCGCCTTCGCAGGACCGGCCGAGTAGGCAGCCGCGACCACCTCCGTCCTGCCGCCGAACTCCGCCATCAGATCGGCGATCATGGCCGCCGCAATCTCCAGGTTCAGACCGGGATCCTCCAGGCCGCGCGAGAGCGAGAGCCCATGCCGCGCTGCCACCTCGCGCGCCGTGCCGGGAAGCACCTGCATCAGGCCTCGCGCGCCTACGGACGACCGCGCATCAGCGTCGAAACCAGACTCGCGCCGCAGGAAGGCAAGGAGCAGGCTCCGGGGAACACCCTGGCGCGCGCTCGCCGCCGCAACCTCCTTCTCCCACAGCATCGGATACGCCTCACGCCAGACCCGGCCGGCGATCAGGTCGGTCTCCGAGGGATAGACACCCAGCGATGCGGTCATCCTCCGCGCTGCCGAGTGAGCGAGTGCGAACTCGCCGTTGCGAGACAGCAGATCGGCGGCCAGTCCCCAGAGGCTCGGGTGCACCGCACCCGCTACCTCGGCCTGCAACAGCGCCTCGCTCCGAGCCTGCGCGATGTAGCCCTCCGATGCGAGCCAGTCTGCCGCCCAGCCGAGCTGAACCGGCGCCCGCACCGTGGATACGAACCGCAGCGCCGAGAGCTTCGAGCCCAGTTCGCCGACACCACCATCCTGCCGAAGGAGGCGATCCGCGTAGACGGCCTCGTAGCTCACCGGCGCCTCAGCCACCAGCGCATGCAGCTCCGCCATAGACCCCTTCGCCCGCGCCGCGACGAGACGATGACGCGTGGAGGCGCCGGCCTCCATCACAAGCTCGACCGCACCCATCGACGCAATCACGTCACGCTCGCGCAGCGCTCGCTGCGTCGCTACCTCGTAAAGCAGCGCGTGGTCCCAGGGCAGCTCCGTCTCAAGCCGTTCGAAGGACGCTAGGCACTGCTCAGAACGAGCCGACTCGCCCAGCGACGCGGCCAGCGTCACGCAGGCCAGGAGCGACGCGGCTCCGCGCCAAGCTGACGGAGCGATCGCGAGCCATGAAGCAATCTCAAGCGCCTCCGCATCGCGGTCGGCGCGTCGGGCCAGCACCAGCGCCTGCCAACGCGACTCCCGCGAGGCCAGTTCGACCTCCACCGCCACGTCAGCATCAGCGCGGCCCAACAGCCAGCCAGCCGACCCCGTGGGGAGTAGCCCATCCTCGAGCGCAGTCTCACCGAGGCACTGCTCCACAACCGGCATAAGCCGACGCACCGACGCCTCCGTCAGCGGCGGCTCTTCGGCGGCTGCAAAGCGATCCACGCAGCGAGCAGCAAGCAAGAGCCGGTCGGAGGCCGTCAGAGAAGGTTGCGCGCGCAGCCAGAAGAGCCGTTCCAGCCAGAGCGAACCGTCACCCGTCTCGGTCTCCATGATCCAACGCAGCGACCAGGCCAGTCGCTCGTCGTCGGCCCCCTCCATCACAAGGCGCCAACGCACCGCATCGACCCGCGCCCGGATCCACGGCGCTGGCTCGAGCGCAAACAGCTCGGCCTCATCCCGCAACCAGCCATCACCCGAGCCCCCGGAGGTAAGCGACCCAGCAAGCGTCTGCGTAGGCACGCCACCCCGCTCTCCGCCGCCCGTCGCCTGTGCGACACGCCGGTTCATGATGTCGCCAAGCCGCGGCTCAGCGACGGCAGCCGCCCGCCAGTGACGCACCGCCTCGCCCACCGCACCCGCGCAGAGGCGCCGCTCCGCAATCAACATCGCGGCCGACCCGCCAGACCGCGGTGCAGACGGTACAGACAGCCCTTCGCAGAGGCTCGAGGCCACAGCCACCGCGGGCAGCCTGCGCTCGGCGGCGGCGGGCGCGCTGCTGCCCTCAGATGAGGCAACCAAGGCAGGCGCCGACCCTACGGGCGCGCCGTCGAGCCGCGCGGGCACTACGGGCGTCGCTGCCTCCGAGCAGGCCAACAGCACCAACGACACCGCGACACCCACGCACCCTCGCCATGCTCCCAGTTCGCTCTTGCGCAAGAGGCCTCCTGCCTCCAATGTTCTCCACTCTTCGACATTTGCCAAACTTTGCGTGAACCATCGTGTCCAGTCCGCAGCCTACGCCTCCAACACTCCCCTTTCCCTACCTCGAGACCCTCTGGCTCCAGGTCACGGGAACGCTCTGCAACCTCACCTGCAAGCACTGCTTCATCACCTGCGGCCCCAACAACGCCAGCCACCCCATCATGACCTCCGAGCAGGTCACACAGGCGGTCGACGATGCGGTCGGCTTCGGGGTGCGGGAGTTCTACTTCACGGGCGGCGAACCCTTCCTCCACCCGGAGATCGAAGAGCTCATCGCCTACGTCCTCGAACGGGGCCCGCTGAGCATTCTCACCAACGGCCTGCTTATCGATGCACCCCGCGCCGACAGGCTCGCCAAGTTGGCAGCCGCCTCTCCCTACAGCCTCGACCTCCGCATCTCCATCGACGGATTCACCGCCGACCAGAACGACCCCATCCGCGGCCGCGGAACCTTCGAAAAGATCATCGGCGCCGTTACCCGATGCGCCGCCGCGGGCATCCCGCCCATCCTCACAATCACGGAGGTTGTCCCCGCCACCGAGGCCACCCTCCCCGCCTTCCAGCAGCTGCTCTCGAACGCAGGAATCACCCGCCCGCGACTCAAGTTCCTGCCGCCCGTTCGGCTCGGCCGCGAGGCACGCCGCGACCGAGGCTACCAAGACGAAGAGCGGCTCGTCGACGGCGACCTCCTCCCCGATGAGGTCTTCTCGCTTGCCTGCGGCACGGGGCGCATGGTCACTGCAAAGGGTGTCTACCCCTGCCCCATCCTGATCGAAGCCAAAGACGCTCGCATGAGCGACCGTCTCGCCGACGCGCTCACTCCCATCCAACTCCGCCACCAAGCCTGCTACAGTTGCCATGCGGAGGGGCTCCGATGCCGCACCTGAACCCAGACCAGCCACCGCCTGGCCGCATCGTCGTCTTCGGTGGCATCTACAACAACCACCTCAGCCTCGCCGCCACACTCGCCGAGGCCGAGCGCCTCGGCGCCGACGAAATCTACTGCCTCGGAGACATGGGAGGCTTTGGGCCGAGCCCCGACAAGGTCTTCCCGCTCCTGCATGGTGCAGGCGTCCGCTGCATGCAGGGAAACTACGACCACTCCGTCGGCAACCGCCTCGAAGACTGCGCCTGCGGCTACACCGACCCGCGAGACAACCACTTCGCACGCATCAGCTACGACTACACGCTCGCCCGTACTTCAGACGCCAACAAGGACTGGCTTCAGGCCCTGCCCACGGGCTTCCGCCACTCCTGGAACGGACGGCAGGTCGTGATGGCGCACGGCTCCACCCGTCGAACCAACGAGTTCCTCTGGGCCTCCACCTCGCCGGACCACTTCCTCGAACACCTCCTCCGCGACGCAGAGGCCGATCTCCTCCTGGTTACCCACACGGGAATCCCTTGGTCCCGCACCCTCCCCTCCGGCGGCACCGTCATCAACGTTGGCGCCATCGGAAGACCCGCTAACGACGGCAATCTGCACGTCTGGGCCGTCGAGATTGACCTCACGACGCCGAGCGCTATCCGGCACCGCTTCCTACCCATCAGCTACAACCACGCGGCCCTCGCCGCCGAGATGCGCGACGAGCAGCTCCCAGAGGAGTTCGTCGCCACCATCCTCACGGGTTGGTGGACAACCTGCCTTGAAATCTTGCCCGCCAAAGAGCGCGCCCTAGGCCGCTTCTGACGTTTCCGAGGCCAAACATGGACGATAACGATCAGCGCCAGGCGCCCGAGGAGTTCGAGCGGGAGTTCTTCGGCCCCAATCAGGCCGGCGAACTCGGCACTGCCGAGCTTGACCGACTCGCAGAGTCGCAGGCAGCACGCATCCTCAAGCCGCTTGTCTTTGCGCTCCTTCTGGGGCTCAGCGGCCTTACTGCCTGGCAATATGTTGGCCACCTTCGCTACTTCTTCGCTCCTGCCGCGCCCGCCGCGCTTGGCGCTGCCGAAGACATCGGGGTGGCAATCCGGGCCGAACAACCCGACTCCAACCTCCGCTCGCACCGCTTCGTCTCGCTCTCAGGCATCCCACAACGCTACGCCTCCGCCGGCGACAAGGGCGTCTTCAAGCTCATCGGTGCGCAGATCTATGTTGCCCGCGACAGCAACAAGCTCCCGACAGCGAACTCCGAGACCTTTGGAGACACCGACAACCCCGACGAGAACCGCGAAGAGTTCGACGGCAGCGGATGGCTCATCGCCTTCTCCGATCTGCCACGGAAGTATGCCGGCATCCGCGACTTCTACGCCGAAAACTACCGCGTTCCCTTTTGCAGCCACGACCCCTCGCCGCGGCTCGCCGCCTACCTCGAGGCCGAGCGCGAGCGCACGGGAAAGCGCGACTGCGTGGAGGGCTACCTCATCATCGAAGGCGAGGCCCCGCGCGACCAGTGGCCCTACCTCGCTGGACTCTCCGCCTACGCACTCCTCGTTTCAGGTGCGCTCGTGCGCGCCTTCCGCTCGCTCCGCTCTAGCGATCGTTGAGGCAGCGACCATTGACGCAGCCACAGCGCGGCGTAGAACAACTCCGTTGTCGCGCTGGGATGGACCCACGCCCATCGTACGTTCCTCTCGCTCCCGCTGCCCCTCTCGGTTGACGTCACGGAAGCCTCGCTCCTCAGCCACCCATCCTGCCGGCCCTGTGTCGACACCGGGGTGAGCGGCCCCTGAGCAGGTCAACAGCGTCCGAACGGAAGGGTTGCCCAGACCGAGTAGAACGCTCGACCGCCTCGTTTCCCGAAGGCGTGGCAACCTTGTTGCTAACCACCCCCGCCGCCGCTCGACCCCAATCCTTTTGACACTCCCGAGTCCCGCAGATACCTACGCGCCATCGTCGCTCTCACCCATCGTGACTCACCCATGAACCTGAAAAGCACCGCTCTTCCCGCTGTCATGAAGGCCTCGCTCGTCGCCTCGATGCTCTTTGGCTCCGCCTGCGCGAAGCCGCTCGAAGCGCCCCAAGGGCAGGTCCTCACCATCAACGGTATTGAGGTCTCTGTCACCGATGTGAAACTGGCCGCCATCGATCTCGAGGGGCCCTCCGGCGCGCTCGCCACCAAGAAGTCCACGCTCATCGTCTCGCTTAAGCTCATCAACAAGAGCGCAGAGCCGCTCCGCTACGACCTGGGCTGGTCGACGACCTCCTCCACCCAGGCCAACTCGCCCCTGCTCTTCCTCGACCCAGGCCCAGAGATTCAACTGTCCGGACAGGCACAGATACCCGCCCTCATCCTCGGCTCGTCGGCCTACACCCCCGACCCCGTCGCCTCGCCCCGAACGCTTAATCCTGGCGAAGGCGTAGACGACCTCCTCCTCTTCGACGCGCCGCCGGAGAACGCCAAGGCGCTCCTCCTCAGCCTGCCGCCTGCCCTCTTCGGCAAGCAGGCGAAGGCACCAGCCTACATCCGAATCGCCTCGGTGCCGACAGAGGTGCAGCAGCCGCAGTGGCTCTCCGAGAAGGACGAGTACAAGGGGCCCAGCATCCGCTTCTCCCTCAAGTCGGTGGAGACCCTCTACCCGCCGCTCCTCAAGGCAGACGGCACGCGAGGAACCTCCTCCGAGCCACTCATCGGCATCCGCTTCACCGCCACAAACGCAGGCGCCACAGCGCTGGAGTATCTCCCCATGGCCGCCGGCCTCGCGGTCGATGCGCCCTCACTCACGGATGCCTCCGGAGCCCCCATCGAGCGGGTCGACTTCGGCCCCGGCCTCACCCACAACGAGACCCTCACCGCGCGAAAGTCGCTGGCTCCCGGCGCCTCCCTCGACGACACTTGGTGGTTCTCACGCCCGGTCAACACCGTCACCGAGCTCCTGCTCCGAGCCCCGGGCAAGCGCTTCGGCGACACTGGCCTCATCCGCTTCAAGATCCCCTACACTTGGTCGGACCCGCGCCAGTTTGCCGAGATCATGCCGGCGCCTGCGCAAGGCGCCCCCACCAACGAGTGACCAGGGGCAACGGAAAGAAGCCGAAGGACGACCCAGCCTCGCTGGGTACCTTCGCCGGCCTCTTCCAGCGCAATGGCGACGAGCTCGCCGCGCTCCGCGCGAAGCAGCGACCCGTCAACCTCAACGAGGCACCTCGTCGCGTGGAGCCGCTCCCCGCGCCCGCTCAGCCAGCGAAGGTCATCTCTGCCGAAGAGGCCATGAGGCTCGCCTTCGAAGAGGCCACTGATGCGCGCAGTCGGAAGTTCCTCAGCGAGGGGATGAAGCTCGGTGACCTGGCCGTCGAGGGCGATCGACCCGCTGCCGCACATCGAGGCCCGCAACAGGCGCTCGGCGCCGACTACGACTTCGAACGCGAGGTCATGGGAACCACGCCGCTCCGACCCAACAGGTCGAAGCGCTAGAAGGTATAGCCCACGTTGAGGTGGAAACGCCCAAACGGCTCGCCGATGCGCCGGCTCAGGTTGGTGCCGTAGTCCAGCGCCACCGGAATCATGCTGGCAATCACCCAGCGCAATCCCAGTCCCGCGGCGCTGCGGAGTTCACCCGCCGAGAGCGCGCTCGCCTCCCGCGCGAGCTCACCTGCATCCAGAAAGGCCGCACCCTCTACGCCCAGCGCTGGCACCAGACCATAGCGCAGCTCTGCATTCGCCTGCACGAACACGTCGCCACCCGACGCGTCTCCCTCGACCGTCTTGATCGCACCCTCGCCAAACCCACGCACGCTGCCGGAGCCTCCCATCAGGAACCGCTCCGAAAGCGGCAGCGCAAGCGATCTGCCCGCGTCGAACCAGCTCAGAAGACCACCCGTTGCATAGCCAACACGCAGCTGCGTCGCCGCTACGACGCCCGGCGCAAGAGACCAGAAGCCAACCGTACGAGCAGTCAGTTTGGTGAAGGCGCTCGCATCGGAGAGCCCTACAAAGTCATCCGCCAGTTCCACACTCAGCTCGGCCAGATAACCAGCCGTTGGACGCAGCGGATGGTTCCGCCGATCGTAGGTCACCCGAGGGGTCGCAGACAGAATTGCCGCCGACTCGACGGGCCGATCCGCCTCGCCCGACTGGTCGCTGGAGCGCGTATTCCGGAACGACACTCCGAACTCGTAGAATAGTCCGCGCCGCGTATCCGACTCATCCCGCGCCCTCGCGCCCACCCCCCACTCGTCCACCTGCGGCGCCGGCGCGAGGGTGAGGCGATCGCGGTCGCCATAGACCTCAACGAGCGCCTCCGTCGCCTCCCGAAACAGTCCGAACCCGTGGAACCGCGGGTCAAAATAGGAGAGGTTCGCCCCCATCTTGACCTCGCCTGAAGAGAGCCGGCTCAGCGAGCTCGGGTCGATATCCAGATTGCCTGACGCACGGAACTCCTCCAGCCGGCCGAGGATGTTTCGGTGCCGGAACACAGGCTCTGCCGACAACACCAACAGCTCGCGACCCACGCCGCCGAACTGTAACTCTACACCTGCATTCACATCCACCGTCCAGGGGTGCGTCTCCTCCACCTCCAGCACCGTGTAGACAACATCTGCGCCAGATGCGTCGGCGATGCTGAGCGTTGAAGCGCGCACAGAATCAAACAGACCCAGCGACCGGAGCCCAGCCTGCGTCCGGTAGATGGCCTCCATGGAGTAGGCCTCACCCTTGTCATACTTCAGCTCCGCCAACACCGCTTCGGACCTGCTCCGATGATTGCCCAGCAGCAGCGTCCCACCGAAACGGCTCAACCGTCCGCGGGTTACCTCGAAGTCCACCGCGATCGACGGCCCGAGCGGAGCGACACCGGTGGCGCAATCTGTACCCTCCAAAAGCAGCGGACAGACGAAGAACTCCTCCCGCTTTGACTTCGTTGTCTTGTCGCGGCAGGCTGAGAGCGGAAGGGTCGCCGGGTCGATGCGGCAGGCGGCGGCCAGCGGCTCTGCCTGACAGGCCACCGGGTCGCCCGCGGCATCGCGACAGACCCCTGCCACATCCGCACCAGCATAGCCCTGCTCCGTCCAAAACCGCTTCAAGGCCTCCTTCGCCCCAAGATAGGCCGACTCCGAATAGACGCCGCCCTCGTCCAGCCCCAGTGCAACCGGGCTCCGGCGAGGCTCGCCATCCAAGACATATCGCACCCGGCTCGCCGTGCGGCGCACGCCAGCCTGCACTGCAAAGGTAACTTCAAGACCGCTACCGTCACGCAGCCGCCCAACCTTGTAACCGCTCACCACCGCCTGTGGGTATCCAGCATCTCGCATCCCCTGCTCGATGCGGAGCAGATCTGCCGCCACAGCGCCCCGAATCAGGTAGCCGCCAGAACCGAACGCCGTCAGAGGCCGCGTCTCAAGTTGCGCAACAATCCCCTCTCGAAGTTCCGCGGCAACCCCCTCACATGCCACCATGCGGATGGGCAGCCGCTCTCCTTCGATGATCGCGAAGGTCACAACCTCCACGCCGGACTCCTCCACGACCTGAGCCTTCACCTCCGCGAAGGTGTAGCCTAGCGACTCATACCGCCGGCGGACCTGCTCCGCCGCCTCATCGAGCACAGCACCATCTACCAGGCCCGCACTGCCGAGCGCCGCCGTCGAGATCACCTCCGCATTGCTGATGGCCGTGTTGCCTGCCACCTCGATGCGCCACGGACCACCCTCTTCCACCTGCAGGAACAGGTCCATGACACTCTGCGCGACAATCGGATGCTCCTCGCTCCGCACCACCCGCGCCCGCAGGTAACCGGCGCCGCGGTAGAGCGACTGAATCGCCTCGAGCGCACTCCGCAGATTCGCCTTCGTGTAGCCCCGCGTCAGCGACATCTCGCCGAGCACCACATCGCGAATCCGCTCGAAGCCAATCGCGCTGTTGCCGCGCACCGCAAGCCGACGCAGCGTTACTTGGCGACCAAGCTCCGCTCGAACAGTCACATCCACAAGCCGGCCAGGCCGTTCCTTCGGCTCAATCGTCACCTTCGAGCCAAAATAGCCTGTTGACTCAAAGTACTCCTCGATCGCGCGCCGCTGACGGCCCAACGTCTCCTCGTCGCCCGTCCATACGCTGCCCGACCGAAGAAACAGACGACGCTGAATCTCACTCGTCAGCGCACCGCCCGGCTCGATGAAGACATCCGCGATCCGCTGACGCCCCACCAACTCAACCTCCACGCACAAGCCCGCTTCGCAGGCCCGCGCCGTCAGCGTCACCCGCTCAAACATCCCCGCACTCTCAAGCGCCTTCGATGCCCGCGACGACCGCTCTTCACTCCACGCCGCCCCTACCTCAATGCCCGCGAGCGCCAGCAGCGACGACCGCTGCTCCGCATCGTCGCACAGCGCAAGATCGCACCGAACCTCCACGCCTGCCACAACGCCAGCAGCCTCCACGCCTGCCACAACGCCAGCAGCCTCAACGCCAGCAGCCTCAACGCCAGCAGCCTCAACGCCAGCAGCAGCGTGCGCAACGCCCGCCAGCAGCAGCGCTCCCAGCAGCGCGACCATCTGTAGCAATGCTATCAGCCGGCTCACGGACCGCCCCCGCTGAACCGGACGCCCGCCTCTACGCTCCCCTCCGTCCCCACCGACTGCTCCCGAAGCTCAAGCGACAGCCAGTCCAGAAGGCGGATAATCCCCTGCGCATTCTGCTGCGTCCCCTCCAAGCCACCAAGCGCCGCGCTCAGCGACCAGATAAACTTCTCCGACGGCTGATCCTGGATCGAGATCGAAGCCGTCCCAACCGTTGACGGCGCCAGCGTGAAGTCGTCCAGACTGAAACTCTCCTCCACATTACGCTCCACCATGTCGAGCACGGGACGCAACACAACATCGAGCGTCGGTGCGCCAGCCCGCGCCGCGGTCAACGAATCAACCGTGCACCCCGTGATGAGCAGCGCCATCTGATCCCGCTGATCGTAGGACGGCGTCGAACTCAACACGTAATCAAGCGCCGACGGAGCGCGCCCCTGCACCCGGGCGGTAATCGCGATGGTCGGAATCGCCGTCACGGCGCTCACGCCCCGCGCGGTTGCATTCAGCAGGGAGCTCGAGGCCACCGCACACGGCTTCACCGTGGTGCGCAACTGCGCATCCACCTTCGGGTTCGGCAGCCCCGTCGGATCACGCTCACCATCAAAGTTCAGGGTCGCATTCAGCACCTCAAACGACTTTCCGCGAAAGGTCAGGCTCGAACCATCCCGCGACTTCACGTCGCCCGTCATCACCATGGCATGCAGCGGACCTCGAACCTGAAGGTTCGTCTCCAGTTCCACCTGCAAATCAGCTCCCGCCACCCGTGACTGAACGTAGAGCCGATCGCGACCCCGCACCGCAAGGTCCGTTTCCAACGCCCCGACCCACGCACTTCGCTGCCAGATCGGCTGCGTCCGCGCGCTCACAACCCGCGTTACCGCGCCCGGAATGTTCGCCGCGATAAGCTCGATGGGCTTGATGTACCTCCCCTCGAGCAACTCTACATCACCTGCCACCCGCCAACCGCCAATCGAGCGGGCATCGGCGGCCGTCAGCTGCACCTTACCGCCCACCGTCACCGCAAACTCGCGCGGTATCCGGTAGGTCAGGTTATCGAAGGAGGCCTGCAACGCGAGCGCACCCTGGCGCGCGCCGAAGAGCTGATAACTGCCAGACACATCGGCGGTCCCGCCCCAAAGCACTGCATGCAGCGGTGAACCCTCCGGGATCGTGAGCATGCCGGACGCCACCTCCAAGCGGCTCGCCGTCACCGCAACATCCACCTTCTCAAACGACGGCGTCACACGCCCTGAAACATTCGTGACCACGCCCCGCAGATCGGGATTCTCCAGCAGCCCGCTCACCTCCAGCGAAACATCCGCCCGCCCCGAAGACTGCTTCACCAGCGACGGCAAAAATCCAAGCAGCGCAAGATCGACCACCCCCTTCGCCTCACCCCTCACCTCACGCCAATCCCGCAGACTGCCGCCAAAAGTCAGCGTCTGCTCCTTTGCTCCGAGCTTGCCCGAAACCGTGACCGTGTCGAGCAGCAATCCGGCCTCCAAACCCCGGCTCCAGGTCAGCTGGATCGGCTCCGGATTTGTCACCGACTGGGTGCCAGAACGCACCTCCAGGGCATCCACGCGCACCGAACCACCCATCGTCGACAGATCGCTCAGGTCTGCCTGTAAATTCACCTCACCGCTCACCAGCGCATCAAACGCCGAATCAGCAAACTGCGGCAGATACCCAAGCGGCCTGATCCCTTCGAGGCGCGCCTCTAGCGACGCCATCCGTCCATCCAGAGGCACCTGCAGCGAAAACGGAACCTCACCCAGCGCCATCCCGTAGCCCGAAACAACGCCATCCAGCGTGTCGAACGTCATGCTCACACTGTGCAGGTCAAGTCCTTCAACCTTCAACTTCTCCACAACCAGAGAACCACCGACCTCCGGCGCAGCAAGTGTCCCGCCAATGACAGCAAACCCCCACGGCTCTCCCTCCACCTCAAGCCCTAGCCGCCTCAACACCGCAGAGGCCCCAAGCTTAGCCCCAGCCACCGAAAACCGGCCAGCAAGCCGGCCCTCTGGCATCGCTTCAACCGACGCCTCACCAGCCACCGTGCCGCCCAGCACCTCGGTCGAAAAGCCCCGCACCGCGCCGCCATCCAGACCACCCTCAAAACCGAACCGCGTCTGCCGCAAAGGCTCACCCAGCAGCGACATCTCCCGTGCAAATACCTCGCCTGAAGCCCGAGGATGGCGCACGGTACCCGTGATCGAGACCCTCCCATCCGCACCGCCAACAAGCTCTCTCCGTTTTAGCCAGAGCTCCGGTCGCATGCCGCGGAACTCAACCTCCAGCGCAACGGTTGGATCCGATGCAATCTTCGCTCCCGAAAACAGCCCCACCGAGCCTCTGCCGTCCACCTCGCCACGCGAAGACCGGTAACGCATTTCCGAAAAACGAACCGCTCCTCCGTCGCGTCGGAACGAAGCGTCTGCCGTGAAGGAGCCCAGCAGCGGATGCTCGCGCAGACTCGACACTCGGCCCTTCACGTCGAACGTCGTCGGTGCGTTCCAAGGACCAGAGAATGACCCCGCGCCCCCCACCCTGAGGCCGGCTGCCAGCGGCTCCCGCTGGAGCAGCCGACCTGCGTCCAGCAGCTCCCCCTCAAACTTCATCCCAAGCGATGACATGCGCTCTAGGTCCCAGTCTCCGGTCGCCCGCAGCGCTGTCGTCGCTCCCACAAGGTCGACCGCCCACGCCCGCTCCTTCGACCGGAGCGCTACCCAACCTCGCGCATCCACCGTCGCGGCAACCGCCCCCTCAAGCAGCGCATCCGGAAGAGGAGACCCCTCCGGCCACGACACCGCCACCTCCGTCGCATCCACCTCCACCATCGGCGGAAGCGCCTTCCGATCCTGCGGCAGTCCAGCGTGGGAGTATCCATGAAAACTCTTCACCGAAAGGTCGCCCCACGCGTGAAGCCCTCCCTTCGATGCAACACAATCCTTCCCACCCACCGACAGTTGTGCGCTGCCCACCAAGTCAAGCACAGGCTCCTGCACATAGGGAAGCAAGAGACGACGCAGCCCGAGCCCCTGCACGCAACCCCGAACATCCCAGCGGCCATCCTCCGGCGTCCACCATCCCGCGAGCTCCGTCTGACCGCCCCAGGCACGAACCACCGTCGGACCGCCAAGCGTCATCCGACCATGCGAAAACCCCATCTCCGACTCAAACGCTTCGATCGGATGACCCAAAACTACCAAGTTCTGCATCGCCAAACGAAGACCGCCCTCGTAGAAACGCAACGAGCCATAACCCGACGCCCCGATCTGCTGGCCAGCACCCGCCTGGATCGCCCCGGGTAGCACAAACCCGACAAACGGCGAATCGGCCCCCAGCGACACAGACAGCTCGCCCTCGTAGCGCAGCCCAGCCGACTCCGCCAAAGGCACCTTCGGCGTATCGCCCAGCACCTGAATCGCACCCGACAGCCGCGCCTCATCCGCACCCATCTCGACCTTCAACATGTCGAAGTTCATCCCCTCGTTGTACCAGCGGAAGTTCGTCGAAGTGACCCGCGTGATCGGGATGTCGAGCACACCCCGAAGCCCATCGCGACCCTTCGGCGCCGGACCAAAGGCCGCCGCCCACGGACGCGCGCGCCGCAGCGCGTTCCACTCCACCTCCTGCCAGGTCCCGTTACCAACACCCAGGCCAAGGCCCGCCTCTGTCAGCAGCACACGACCGCCCCGTATCTTCAGATAGGGCGTCGTCACCTCCACATTGCCATCCGAAATCACCCGGCCACGGTGCAGCGAGAGGTCGTCGAGTCGAATGAGCACGTCGCCAAACTGAAGCACCGCATCCAGCCCCTCCGCTCGAATCTCATCAAAAATCACGCGCGGAACCGGCCCCTCCCCCTTCTCGGAGAACGGTCCATTGAACGCCTCGTTCAGCCCCATCCGGCCGTCAGGCTCCGCATCCACCAGAACGCGACCGCCCGACACCTCGCACTGGTCAAATAACACGCGGCCCGTCAGCAACGCCAACGGCCGGTAGGTGCACACAATCCCGTTGGCGTGAATCACCTCGCGACCGCGCAGATCCGTGAGCGTCGCATCGTATAACTCGAACCGGAATAGGTTGCCGCCAACCTCTAGCCGGCCTATCTCCAAGCCCCCGGGAATCAGGTCATCTACCCAACGCGTCACCCACAGGTTGCCTTGCGTCGATTGAAGCACCAGCAGCGCCGTCAGGTAGGCCGACACCAGCAGCATGACCGGCACAGACAGCAGGATGCCGAGGCGAAACACGCCCCGAACTCGGTGCCGCTCCAAGCGAAGCCGTTCTGCTCCGCCCTCGCTCATCTCTGCCTCCTCGCCTGCACGGTTGCGCTTCTCCTCTGCTGCGGTCCGGGCTGCTACGAGTTAACCGGCGAACTGTCGCCGCTACCCACGCAGTCTTCACTAGCATCTTTCACAACCAACGCCCGAATTCGCGCCGAGATTTCACCCGGCAAAATCCTCTGCGCGAGCCACCCGCTCGCCTCCGCGCTCTCCGAAGCGCCCTCCACGGACGAGCTCTGCGCCTCCGCCAACGACGGCGCTACCCAGGACCCCTTCGTCTCCGTCCTCCGCGCCTCCGCGCCACTTCCCATCCTCTTTCTAGACAATGGAGACTCCGCCGCACGGCAGCTCCGCCTCCGTCTCACCAACGCCCGCGCCGACCTCACCACCTCCGTCGTCCTCCTCCCGCTCCGGCCAGGCGCGCCCCGAACAACCGCCTGTCCCGAACCCGGCTCCACCTCCACCTACCTCACCCCACCTCCCGAACTCCGGCGCTCCGACACAGAGCGTGAGTGGCTCCTCCTGCTCCCCGCCTGCAGCTCCATCTCACTCCGTTTCGCCCTCCCCGCAGACCGACAAGACTCCTTCCGACTCCTCATCGCAGGTCCCAACGCCAGCAGCGACAACGAACTCGACGCACTCATCGCCGATGCAAACGCCTGGCCAGCAGACCACATCCACTTCCTCGGCGGAATGCTCAATCCCAACGCGACGGAGCCCGCCGCACGCCTACTCAGCCTCGTTGAACCACGCATCTCCGTCCCGTACTCCCTCTCCCTCGGCGACGCCGAACGCGCTGCCGGACGCGCCGCCTACTTCGAGCGCTTCGGCCCCTCCGACTTCTCCTCCATGCTCGGTAATGTCCGACTCCTCTCACTCGATACCTCGAACGGAGAACTCAGCCTCGACCAGCTCGACTTCGTCCAAAACCTCGATCCTGCCCCAGCAGGGCTCGCCCTCCTCTTTCATGCCCCAGCACTGCCCGCTGCGATCTCACCCGAGGGCATCGTAAGCTCCGAACGCAGCCTACGACTCCTCGAACTCCTACGAGACCATGGCTTTGGACATCTCTTCTCCGTCGCCGACCGAGCCGACACCAGCACCGTCAACAACACGCAGCTCATCCAGCTCACAGACCCAGCCGACGACGGACGTGCCAACTACGCACGAGTGCTCATCACCGAGCTACGCTCCGCAACCCCTCGCATCACCGTAGAACTCCGCTCCGTCCGCTAGGAAAAGCCGACAGCCTACTCCCGGTTCCCCAGCTGCTCTACCCAGAGCGCCACAGGGAACGACCGTACCAGCGCTGAGGACACCTGACCCAGCGACAGAAGCGCACGGCCAACTGCTCCGCTGCCCACCACCATCACATCCACAGGCGCGGTCGAGGCCCACGCCTGCAGCGCCTCCGCTGCATCGCCACGCACAATCTCAAGCGGCTGCAACAGGTTCCGCGTCGCATAGGCTGCACCGAACGGCAGCTCCAGCTGACCCAGCAGCTGCTCAAACCGCTTCGCCTCACTGCCCACCCCGGCACGACGATCGCCCTCGGCTTCGGCCCGCGCCACATGCACGGGAACAACCTCAACCCCCAGACAGGACGCCAGCATCAGAGCGCGCTCTAAGAGCGCCGCGCTCCCCTCACCGAAGTCGAGAGCAACACCGATCTTGCGCACGCTGCCCACAAACCCCTCGGCCACCACGCAGGTCGGAAGTTGGCAGCGACCCACCACCTCCGACAGCGCCTCGCCCGACAGCAAACGACCGCGCGCGACAACCACAACGTCCCCACCGAGCAACACCACTTGGCCCACGATGCCATCGCGCAACGGACTGCCAAGCCCCACCGGCGTCCTCCGGCCATTCAGCCGCTCGCCATGAAACCTCGTCACCGCTGCAACCGACTCCTGAGCACGATGATATGGCAGAACCGCCATCTCATCGCCCATGCATGGCTCCCACGGCAGCAGGGCCTCTGCCCCCGACACGGCGCAAGCGAGCAACTGCAGCCGCTCAGCAGAGCCGCTACCAAGCAGCGCATCCGCCACCAATAGCACCTCAGATGAAGCCGAATCCGCCTCCAGTAGACCGATTATTTGCGACCGCTGAACCGAGGGCCTCACAACTCTCGCCTCGGCATCGTCCAAACCGCCGTCATCACTTCGTCTCAACCTCTTCGATGGTCTCGGCTTCGCCGTCGCCGTTGAGATCACGGGTGATGTTAACCACCTTCCCCTCGGAGTAGTACTCCCAGAGGTCAGCCCGACCATCAAAATTCGTGTCCCGCGCCGTGCGCGAAAGGTTCCCCGAAATGTCGTAGTACTTCTCGAGGGAGAGCGAACCATCGAAGCTCGTCGCAACCAGCTTCTGCACAAGCCGATTCCCCTCATACAACCTGACCACATCGACGTAGGGGTCGAAGTCCATCTGAAACTGACGCTCCAGCACCTCGCCCGACGGTCCAAAGAACTCCACCACATCGGCGCGGCCATCAAAGTCCAGGTCACGAATCGCCGCACGGGTCTTGCCCGAACCGTCCGTGAAAACCTGCTGGTCCGTCACCTTGTCCATATTGATATCCGCCGTCTGCTCCGTCAGCCCGAGCAGCGACACACTGGCCCGAAACGCTGCAGGCGTGTCGCCAAGCCCCGTCATCTTCAGAGAACTGCCCGTGCCAGCCTCAGAACCACTTGCTACGGCAACGGTTAAGACCAAGCCTACAAAAACTCCAAGCGCGCTTGCCTGCATCGGACTCTCTCCCGTTCAACCGCAACCGACCTTGAACACGCCACGACGGCGGCTAGGACTCTTTCCAACTTCCGAAGGTAGCAACTCACCCCCCGCCGAGCAAGCGATTCACCCTTGAAGATCCTCGCAGCGCAACTCAATCCCCGAGTCGGAGACCTCGCCCGAAACACCGACCGCATCCTCGCTGCGCTCGACATCGCGCGCGCCTCCGGCGTCGACCTCGTTGTCACCCCCGAACTCGCGCTCACAGGCTATCCGCCACGCGACCTCCTCGACCGGCCCAGACTCCACGAGGCGATCGACGAAGCACTCCTCACCCTCACCCGCGCTACGGTCGGGGGCCCAGCCCTCCTCGTCGGTCTTCCCCTTCCCCACCAGACCAGACCTCACCAGCTGCAGAATGCCGCGCTCCTCATCGACAACGGCCGCATCCTCGCCAGACACAACAAACTCCTGCTCCCCTCCTACGATGTCTTCGATGAGGCCAGACACTTCCTGCCGGGAGAGGCTCTCACTACCGTCGCCTTCCGAGGCAGAACACTCATCCTCTCCATCTGCGAAGACCTCTGGGCCTGCTACGACCCCACGCTCAGAGCCCGCTACGGGCACGACCCGCTCGACGATGCCCAGCCCGCCGACCTCCTGATCAACCTCTCCGCAAGCCCCTTTGCCCGAGGAAAAATCGAGCGCCGACTCTCCACCCTCGCAACTGCCGCCGCCAAGCTCCAGACCCCTATCCTATACCTCAACCAGGTAGGCGCAAACGACGAACTCATCTTCGACGGAAACAGCCTCCTCATGCTCACCAACGGAACGGCCAAACAGCTCGCGCCAGCCTTCCTCGAGGCCTCCAACACCTTCGACCTCGCCCGCCTCCACGAGCTCCCAGACCTCACCGCCGCAGACCCTGTCGACCTCACCCTGCAGGCCCTCCTCACCGGCATCCGAGACTACTTCCACAAGTCCGGATTCTCCCGCGCCCTCCTCGGACTCTCCGGCGGAATCGACTCCGCCCTCACCGCCGCACTCGCTGTCCAAGCGCTCGGACCGGACAACGTCATCGGTCTGCTCATGCCGAGCCAGTTCTCGTCGCAAGGCTCCCTCGACGATGCCGCTGCGCTCGCTCAAAACCTCGGCATCCTAACCCACACCATCCCCATCGAGCCCGCCTTCCGCGTACTCCGGGAAACCCTGCAGCCCTCCCTCCAGAACCAGACCCACGGCCTCACCGAAGAGAACCTCCAAGCCCGCATCCGAGGCATCCTCCTCATGGCACACGCCAACCACCACGACGCCCTCCTGCTCACCACCGGCAACAAGTCTGAACTCGCCGTCGGCTACTGCACCCTCTATGGCGACATGTGCGGCGCACTCGCGCCCATCGCAGACCTCACAAAGGGGCGCGTCTGGCAACTCGCCCGACACCTCAACCGCGACGGAATCATCATCCCCGTCAACTCCATCGAAAAGCCGCCCAGCGCCGAGCTCCGCGACAACCAGACAGACCAAGACTCGCTCCCCCCCTATGAGCTCCTCGACCGCCTCGTCGAAGCCTATGTCGAACTCGACCGCTCGACCGCAGACCTCATCCGCGACGGCTTCGACCCCGATACCGTCGCCCGCGTCACACGCCTCATCGACCTCAGCGAGCACAAGCGCCGGCAAACCCCGCCCGTGCTCCGCGTCACCGAAAAAGCCTTCGGCTCAGGACGCCGCTATCCCATCGCAGCTGCACCCGTGGCGAAGTTCTAGCCTCGCATACGCTGCACCCGCGACGACAGCAGCGTCATCCGCGACCGCCCCTGCACATCCTCTGCGGCCATCTTGAACGCCCGCGCCTGGCCAACCAACACCAGCAGCCGCCGTGCCCGCGTCACCGCCGTGTAGAGGATCGAACGGCTCAACATCCGGAAGTGATGGTTCGTCAGAACCAGCACCACCGCCTCGAACTCCGACCCCTGAGACTTGTGAACCGAGATGGCATACGCCAGCTCCAGATCCCGAAGCGTCTCCCCGCCGTAGCCCACCTCCCGACCCTCAAAGTCCACCCGGATACGCTGCGCTCCCTCCTGCACCTCCGTCACAACGCCGATGTCGCCGTTGAAGACCTCGAGGTCGTAATCATTCCGCGTCTGAATCACCCGGTCGCCCACATTCGGACGAACAGGGCCGCCATCAACACCGCTGCCGCCCGTCAACCGTGACTGCAGCGCCCGATTGAGCGCCTCCGAACCAGCCGCACCTCCATGCATCGGAACCAGCACCTGAATGTCGCGCGAGGGACGAAACCCGAACCGCTTCGGAATCCGCTCCGTCACCACCCGGCTAACCACATCCAACACCGCCTCCGCGTCTGGCGCCTCGATGAAAAACACATCGCTCGAAGGCGCGTTCTCCACCGCATCCCAGCGCCCCGAACGCACCGCATGCGCCACCTCCAAAATCCGAGACCCTTCGCTCTGCCGGAACACCTGCGTCAGCCGAGAAACAGCCACCGCTCCGGACCGGATCAACGCCCCAAGCACATCGCCAGGGCCTACAGAAGGAAGCTGCTCTTCATCTCCCACAAGCACCAGCTGGCTCTCAGGACCCACCGCCTCCAACAAGGCAACCGCGAGCGCCGTGTCCAGCATGCTCGCCTCGTCCACCACCACCACAGAGGCCTCGATCGGCAGCCCGCGGCCGCGCAAAAACTTCCCCGTCCGCGGATCAAACTCCAGCAGTCGATGCACCGTCTTCGCCACGATGCCCGTCGCCTCCTGCATCCGCCGCGCCGCGCGACCCGTCGGCGCAGCCAGCGCAACCTGCCCGCCAGAACGCAGCACCTGCTCCGCAAAAGTCCGCACGATCGTCGTCTTGCCCGTACCCGGACCACCCGTCAGCACCGCCAGTCCACTCCGCGAAATCCCTAGCAGCGCCGCCACCTGCGTCGCCGCCAGACGCACCTCTCGGCTGCCACCGCTGCCCGCCACCTCCTCCGCCCTGCTCGGCCCCCACACGCCCTGTCGGCCTGCCAGCGCAACAACCTGCTCCGCCAGCCGCTCCTCGAGCCCGCTCATCTCCTTCCGCTGGTACCCAGACTGCCGCGCGCCATCAGCCAGCGTTGCCTCGCAGGCCTCCAACTCGCCCTCCTTCAACGCGGCCGCAATCGCGCTCGCCACCACAGACGCGCTCAAGCCAGCGACCTCCATCGCCAGCTGCTCTAACCACTCCGACCCCGCCGCCGTGTGCCCCTCATCCTCCGCCGCCAGCACCGCATGATAGACAGCCGCCAGCGCACGCCGCGGATCATCACCCACAATGCCAACCTGCGCCGCGATCTGATCCGCACGACGAAACCCTACTCCATGCACCACACGCGCAAGCAGGTAGGGATTCTCCTGCACCACACGCGCCGTCCCACTTCCGAAGGCCTTGTGAACCCGCACCGACAGCGCAGCCGTCAATCCAAGCCCCTGCAGGAACGACATCACCTCGCGGTCCGAACGGCGAGCCTGCCACCGCTCCTTCACCTCCGCCAGACGCTTCGCACCAAAGCCGCGCAGCGTCAGGAGCCGCTCCGGCTCCTCATCCAGAACCTCAAAGGTCCGCGC
>CANKLS010000008.1 GCA_947483645.1 Bradymonadales bacterium
GCCCCTACTACGACAAGCACTACTTCCCCGAACTGGGTGTGATCGAGGCTGCGGCCTTCTACAACACCTGCAACCTCGAGGCGGCCGAGCGGGCGCTGGCAGAGTTCGACGCGACCATCGTCGCCCTCGAGCAGAAGGTTGCCGCCTTCGTGACCGAGACGGTCTCGCCCGAGGTCTACTGGGACGCCATTGAGCAGTTCTACGCGCTGCAGGGCACGGGCGAGGCTGTGAAGCTCCCGGTCGAGGCCATCCGCACGGTGCTTCGCGACAAGCAGTACCAGGGCCAGCTCGAGGTCATGAACCAGCTCCGCAAGGAGTCGAAGATGCTCGAGAAGGCTGAGCCCATGCTCGGCACCTTCGCGACCGAGACGCAGCAGCAGATTGAGCTCGATATCAAGTCGAAGATTGTCGACGGCGGTCTCCGCGTGGCGCAGCTGCTCCGCGAGATGGACGCCGAGCTGGTGGACTGGCGCCTGAAGGGCCAAGAGGTCGGCATCGAGATCAACGGCGACCTCATCAACGCGACCCGTCGCGCGCTTGAGGGCGGCACCATCGACAAGGCCGGTGCGAAGAACGAACTTGTGCTCGCGCAAGACTGGCTCTTCTGGCCCTATGAGGGCGAGTACTGGGCCGACGAGGTCGACTACTTCCGAGGCAATCCTGCCGACCTTCGCGACGAAGACACGGGTCTTTGCGCCGAAGGCAATCCTTAATCGATTCATTCAGGTAGAACGCGGTGCACAACATGTTGCGGAAGGTTCTTCTCTCTTCGGCCCTCGCGGCTGCAGCTCTGTTTCCGTCGCTCGCCTCGGCGCAGCGGACCTATGAGACCCCCGGCTACGCAGGGGAGGGCATGCCCTACCGTGACTGCTCGGGCGGCGCGGCTCCGGCCGACCAGTCTGCGATCAGCGACGGCCCACTCCGGGCCAACGCGGCGGCGTCTGGTGCTGAGGTCTCTTCGCTCGATGCCGAGCGGAACCGTCAGAAACTGACCACGCAGCTCAACGAGCAGATCCGTCGCTACGACGGCATCCTCGCCAACATGCCGCCTGACTATCCCAACCGTGCCGACATCCTCTTCCGCAAGGCCCAGGACCTCAAGGAGATTTCGGACGCAGACTACCAGGTCCACTACGCGAAGTTCCGCGAGTGCATGAACAATTGGTACACCTGCGGCGGTGATTCGGAGTGCTACGAACCCCTTCGCGACTACGCGGTGCCCATCGCGAACTTCCGCGACATCGCCCGTAACCACCCCGGCTACAAGCGCATCGACGAGGTCATCTTCCGCCTCGGCGAGCTCCTCATCAAGAACGACCAGGGCTCCGAGGGTGTCACCTACCTGCAGAACCTCGCGCGGAACTACCCCAAGTCGATCTACCTGTGTGAGGCCCACCAGCTGATGGGCGACCACTTCTTCGACCGGGGCATCCTGACGGCCGCGCGCCAGAACTACGACGACTCGCTGAAGGTTCAGAACTGCGACCTCCGCACCTACGTCCTCTACAAGCTTGCTTGGGTCGACATCAACGAAACCCTCTTCGACGAGTCGCTCACCAAGCTTCAGACGGTTGTGACGGAGATCGACAACGCCAAGGACAAGCGGAACGACCTCCGCAACCAGGCGCTCACCGACATGCTCAAGTGCTACTCGGAGCTCCCGAATGGCTGGCAGTCTGCCCGCGACTACTACGAACAGCGGCTCGGCGAGACCGACATGCGCCGCAAGCTCACCATGCTTGGCGGCCTATTCGACACCCAGGGCAAGCATGAGGAGCGCTACGCGCTTTCCGGCTTCTTCCTTGAGCGGTTCGGCAAAGAGGAGAAGGTCCCGCAGTGGGCAGAGGAGCAGCTCGACGCGCTCACCAAGCTTGGCGACTGGGATCGCTACGAGGCCCGCGCGCGTGAGTTTATCGCGCTGCTCGACCCCCGCGCCGCCTGGACGCTCGGTCAGCCCGCCGGCAGCCGTTCTCTCGGCAACGCCCGCCAGCTCGCTGAGGGTACGCTGTTGGGTGTTATCAACCGCAACTACCAGGAGGCCGAGCGCCTCAAGACCAAGCCGACTGCGCAACAAGCGCTCGTCGAGGAGGTCGCGGCCGACTACGCGGAGTTCTTCCGCCGGTTCCCGGACAGCAAAGAGGCCTACGACCGTCGCTTCGACTTCGCCGAGTTGGTCTATTACAAGATCGTCAACGGCGGGAAGTGGTCTGAGAAGTACTGGCTGCCGCGCGACCGATTTGATGTCTACATGCGTCAGGCTGGCGACCTCTACAAGTCGGTCGTCGAGATGAAGCCCGACCCGAAGGCCGAGCATGCGCATGACTCCGCAGTGGGCGCACTTCAGGTCTACGACGACTTCATGATGCGTGAGGTCCCGGACATCAGCGAGCCGCTTCCGCCGCCCGACAAGTTCAAGTTCGTCGCAGAGCAGCCGCTCGGCACGGCCAGCAAGGACTATGTGGATATCGTCGAGTGGTTTGCGAAGCTCTACCCGGACGACGACCTCATCCCCGAGTCGAGCTGGCGCGCAGCGTCGCTCTACCTGCGTAACGGCTTCGTCGGCGAAGCGGCAGCGCGGTTCGAGACCATTATCGAGCACCATGCCAAGCACCGGTTCGCCCAGGAGGCCGGTCTGGCCGCCTTCGTCTGCTACCAGCACGTGAAGAACTACGGGAAGATCGAGTCGGTGGCCCGCACGCTGCTCGGCACCTGCAAGAACAACGCAGCGCTCTGCAAGGCCGACCAGCTCAAGCGAAACATCGCCTACGCCATGGACATGCAGGCCAACGAGATCACCGAGGCCGGCAAGAAGCAGGAGATCGACGGCGACCGTCGCGGCGCGCTCGAGCAGTTCGTCCTTGCAGCCAACAAGCGTGTCTCGCTCTACCGCGAGTTCCCGACATCGGAGTTCGCAGCCAAGGCGCTCTTCAGCGCGGCGGCAACCTTCGAGCAGGCGCGCGACATCGGGCAGTCGATCAAGCTCTACAACGAGTTCCTGACGGCCTTCGACAAGACAGACATTGGCGCTGTCCTCGACACCACGATTGCGGCCGACACCAAGGCGGCGGCGGTCTCCGACATTCGTGGCATGATCCCCGCCGCCAAGTATGTCCTTGCGCTCATCCACGACTCGCAGGCCGACTTCGTCAAGGCTGCCGACTGGTTTGAGAAGCTCGACGCCTACGACACCTTCGAAGACCGCCACATTGCCATCCTTCGGGCTGGTCGTCTTCGGGAGGCCATGGGCCAGTACGACAAGGCCATCGCGCTCTACAACCGCTACATCACACTGAAGGCGACCTCGGAAGAGGCGCGGAACCTCTTCTTCGTCATCGCCGAGGTAGAGATTGACCGGAAGAATGTGGATGCCGCTTATGCGGTCTACCAGCGGTTCATCGACACGGCGGGCACCGACACGGTGCGCAAGCTGGTCGCTACCTACCGCCAGGCGGAGATTCGCCGCAACGCAGGCAAGATGGACCTCGCGCTGGCGCTCTACCGTCAGATCTATGTGATGTATGGCCCGGGCCTGCTGGGCTTCGACAAGAACGGTCTTCCCACGGAGTGGACGACCGCGCCGGGCAAGAACTTCCCCGACGAGAAGCTCCGCAACACGGTGCTTCCGCTGGTTGCAGCGGCCCGTTTCTACATCGCGGAGCTCTCGTTCAACGCCGCCAAGGCCAAGGACCTGAAGTACCGCGAAGGCAAGTGGCAGCAGCTGGCCGAGAAGCTTGCGGGGCAGGCTGAAGCGAACAACGCGGCGCAGAAGGAGATGTTCGAGGTCATGCGTCTCGGCGATGCCCAGTGGGCCGTTGCCGCCGGCACCCGTATCGGCGAACTCTACTTCGACTTCTACAAGAAGATGGGCAAGGTCGAGACCTTCGACGTCGACACCTGCATGGAGAAGTACCGTCTCTCCTACGAGCAGTGCGACGAGGCGGCGACGAAGATTGATGAGAAGGTCTACCAGATGCAGGAGCCGCTCTCGGGCAAGGCCAAGGATGCCTTCGAGCGGGCCCGCGATATCGCTGTCAAGAGCCGCGTCTACACGAGCTGGACGCAGCGTCTGCTTGACCAGCTCCACGACCTTGACCGCTCTAACCGTCTCGGCGGCGCCGACGGTGTGGTCGCGAACAAGACGGCAGATATCTATGTTGCGACGCCCTACAACCTCGACCTCTCGGACAAGCTCGCCGCCTTCGGGAAGTTCGCCGAGGAGCAGCGTCTCCAGCAGCTGCAGCAGCAGCCGCCGGCGAAGCAGTAAGGCAGGGGTCTCGTTATGCGTATGGAGAAGACCAAAATGAATCAGCGTCGTATCGGTGGCTTGTTGGCCGCTACGCTCCTTCTGCTTGCAGCCTGCGGTGGTCCTCAGGGCCCCGCGAAGTCGACGGAAGAGGTTCCCAAGATCAAGGATATCCCGGGCGTGAAGCCCGCTGCACTCGCCGCCTTCAACGCTGCCTTGAGCAAGCTCAACAAGCAGCCCAAGGACTACGTGGGCGCGTTGGCCGACTTTGAAGAGGCGGTATCGAAGGATCCCGACTTTTGGGAGGCGCTCGACAACCTGGGCTTGGTTCAGATGGACCTTGGCCAGTATAGCGCAGCGGTCGACAGCTTCCGTCGCGAGGAGCGGCTCATCGAAGAGCTCGTGTCGCGCGGCTGGCCTGTGAGCAAGCGTCGTGTCCTTCAGATGAGCCTCGGCAAGGCGCTCGCACTCGGCGGCCGGACTGCCGATGCGGCTGATGCCTTCGCGAAGGTGCTGGTCGAGGACCCGAAGGATGCCGACGCGAAGGCCAACCTCGCCGCCGTCTATGCGCAGCAGGGGGATTTTGCTCAGGCGCGCGTCTTCATCGGCGAGCTACTCGAGATGAATCAGAACGAGCCCGGCGCGCTGGGTGTTCTTGCGCTGATCTACAAGAAAGAAAACAACATGCCGATGGCCCGCTACCTGTGGGAAAAGTGCATCGGTGAAATCGCCGGTCGCCAGGCGGCCATCGACGACGAAGAGCAGTACAAGGAGCTGAACGAGGCCGATGCAGCCAAGCTCCGCGCCTTCAATGAGCAGAGGGCCGACCGCCTCGCCAAGCAGCTGAGCGATGTTCAGAACGAACTGGGCGTGGTGGCGATTGCTGAGGGACAGGCGGACGCAGCGGAGGCCTTCTTCAAGAAGGCAATCGCAAACAACCCGTCGAACGCTGCCGCGAGCTTGAACTTGGGCGCCATCTACCTCGACTACGCCAACTTTGAGGATGCCTGCGTGGCGTTCGGAGACGGTCTGGCGCTCCGGCCGCGCGATATGAGCGGCATGGTCGGCTTCGCAGCCTGCACCTACGGCGAGGGCAAGGTTGAGGCTGCCTACGCGGCCTATCAGGCAGCGCACGAGGCCTTCGACCAGGAGCCCTCGCTGACCGAGAAACTCGGCGACATCGCCTTCCGCGACATGAACAACCAGAAGGCGGCCATCGGTTGGTTCACCAAGAACCTCGAGCAGCGCGGTAGCGCCGAAGCGACCTGCGACCAGCGTGCAGACAAGATCTGCAGCTCGGTCAAGGCCCTCATCCAGATGGCTGCCACGACGACGCCCCAGACGCCGGCCGACCTGAAGGCCTTCGACAAGTTGATCGCTCCCGAGGAGCCCGAGGAGGAGAGCCCGGTCGAGCCGGCCCCGTCCGAGGGTTCGGGTGCTGAGGGTTCAGGCATTGCGCCTCCTGCGGGAAGCGGCGAGACGCCTTAGGTTTGAATGCTGGGCGGCGACCGTTGGTTGCTGCTAGGTAGAGATGGAACTTCCGGAGGATGCAGATGAAGAAACTCACCGCACTTGTTCTCTTTTCGATGCTTGCGCTCCCCGTGGTCGCAGTGGCCCAGGATGCCGACGAGCCGCAGACGAAGTTCATCGACTTTGGCGAAATGCTGATCGATGGCGAACTGCAGAAGCCGCAGGGGATGTTCAACACGGAGCGCGGTCGCGCTCGGTTCCAGAGCCTTCTGAGCCTGCGTCGCTCCTTCCTCCCCGACATCGAGAAGGCCTCTCAGGAAGAGGGGCTGAAGTAAGAGGCATTTGGCGGGGCGGTAGACCGAATCTTCCGCGTCGCCGTTTGGTGTCCCTGCAGCAACGGCTGCAGGCCTGTTGATGGTCAGTGGTAAGAGGGCTCTGGCCCCCATTGAGAGCGGTTCACATGAAGATTGTTTGCGACGCATGTAGCGCAAAATACACGATTCCAGACGATAAACTGAAGGCGAAGCAGAACAAGGTTCGCTGCAAGAAGTGTGGTTATACCATCGTGTTCTCTGCCGACAACGGCACGAGTGCGGCGCTGCCTCCGGCCGCTGAACCTGAGGCGGCATCGGCTTCCTCAGAAGCAACGTGGTTTGCGGCGGTAGATGGCGAGCAGACTGGGCCTCTTACCCGGGAGGAGCTCTTCGGGCTGCTCGCCGGCGGTCAGGTTGACCAAGGGACGCTTGTCTGGCGCGAGGGCATGGAAGATTGGCTCAGGCTGGCCGATGTGACGGAGCTCGACGAGCGTCCCTTCGCTGGCGGCACGGCAGTGTTCAGTTCGTTCGAAGAGCCTCCCGCACCCCCGCCGAGCGGCGCCTTTGTTGCTGTCGTCAGCAGCGACGTTGAGTCTTCGGTCAACGAGGGCTTCACGGCTCTGCCCGTGCAGAGCGACTCCATTGGGCCGGTCCTGCTTGGTGACAGCGTTATCGCCGAGGCTCTCGCCACGGGCTCGGCCCATCAGACTATCGTAGACGGCTTTCTGCGCACCGAGGCGCCTAGCACGAGGCCTGCGTCCGCTGCCGCTCCCGTGTTCGCCGACTTCTTTGCCACGGCGCCGCAGGCGCAGTACACGGGCTCCAACAAGATGGTGGCCGAGCGGAGCGAAGACTCCGTCCTGTTCAGCCTAGCCACGCTCACGCAGTCAACGCCGGCCGTGAAGGCTGGTGCCGCTGCAAACGATGCTTCGGGTCTCATCGACATTCGGGTCCTTGCGAGCGCCGCTGCGCCGGCGCAGGGTGGACGGGCGCCTGTTGCGAGCATGGCCTCGCCTGTCATTCCGCTGGCTCCTCGCAAGAAGAACACAGGCCTTCTCGCCGGCGCGGTTGTCGCCGGTATCGCCGTTGTTGGCCTCGCAGCAGCTGTCGTGGTGGTCGCTACCCGCCCCGCGCCAGTGGTGGAAGCGCCTGCAGTCCCCCCAACGGTGGCGGTCGAGCCCTCAGCTCCAGCTGCTGAGATTGCGGTCGCACCAGCGCCCGAGGCCCCCGCAGCACCTCCTGAGCAGCCTGGTTCCGGGTCTGGCATCGCGGTAGCCGCGCTTGCGCCCGAAGCGGCGCGGCCCGGTGTTGCCCCCTCCGGCGGCGGTCGTGTTGCCGAGCGTCCCGCGGCCCCGGCAGCGGGTGCTCCCGCGGCACCAGAGCCCACCCCCGTAGCCGCCCCGACGCCCGAACCCGCACCTGCGGCCCCCGCCGCACCCCGCAAGACTGACAGGGCCGTTGCTGGTGTTCTCGACAGCCTACGCGGCGGCGGAAACCCTGCTGCGGCACCTGCTCCGGCCGCGCCCCCCGCGCCGGCCGCTGCGCCTGTTTCGGCGCCCAAGGCTACGCTCTCCAAGGATGAGGTTCGCTCGACCATCGCCCGTTACGGGAGCCGCATCGCGCGCTGCAAGACACCCGAAACGGCCGGCACCACGGTGAAGGTCTCCTTCTCCATCGATCCATCGGGCTCGGTCAGCGGCGCGGCATCGCCTGATGGCGCTCCGGGCGCCTGCGCTGCAGCTGTCGTGGCGGGAATGAAGTTCAAGGCCTTCGAGGGCGTGGCGCTCCCGATTACCTACCCCTTTAAGCTCTGATGAGCTGAGAGCGCTGAGGGCCGGATTCGGAACTTCAGCGGGTGCTGGTCGTGCGGGCGGTTGACTCGACCGTCAGGGTGGTCCGCGCGCCGACAGGGTTCACCACCACATTGACAATTCCCAGCCGATACTCGGTCTCGGTTACGATACCGGCCTTCATGTCGAAAAGGAGGAAGCCTTCGCCGCGGCCTCGGCTGATAAGCGCGCTGGTGCTGTTGCTGCCCGGCGTGGGAACGCTGCCGTTGGCGGCGGTCTCGTAGGTAACACCGATGACGGCGATGTTCCGATTCGACTTTTGGAAGCCTTTGAGCGTGTAACGCAGGTTGGCGGTAGCATCGACCCGTCCGGTGTCGTCGGTCACGGCCATGGGGATGGTCTGGAGCCACTGGGTGCCCATGCTCATGGGCTGGCTTGGGAACTCGGGCCACTGCATCGCAAGCAGGTCGTTGACGAAGGCAGCTGCATCGCTGGTTGTCGCGTCGCGCTCGCCGACGGGCGTCGGGTTCACGATGGTCCCCTCGGCGAGCAGAGTGCGCTGCGCCTGCGATGCTGAAATGCTCTTCACGAGGTTGCTGACGTCGACCGGTTGGCCGTTGCTGGTGAGAGAGATGCTGGGTGACCGGATGGCGAGGGTCATCTCGGCACCGCCCGTCGCGGTCACCTCCTGCACCTCGAAGAGGCTGGGCAGGGTGACGCGGCTCTCGGAGAGGCTGGTGCTGCTCCCGACGGCCGAGATGGTCTGGCGCGCGGTGGTGTTGAACTGGAACGTCTGTCCCTTGGCGAACTTGTAGCGCAGGATAACCTTGTCGGTGCTGGCGGCGTCGATAGCGGCTGCCCCCGGCATGGCTGCCTGGAGCGGCACTGGGCCAGCAGAGGTGAGGAGCAGGAGCAGGGCAGAGGCGGCGAGGCGAGAGGGAGACATCGAGGGAACTCCAAGTCAGCAGGTTGTGGTCGCTCTACGACAGCCGAGCGCAACTTGTCCAATGCAGCGTGAGTTCCGGTAGCAAAATGGTGAGCAAATGTGGTAGCAAACGGGTTCGTGAGGCCATTTCGGAGTGTGTGGATGGGCAACCGATTCGGAGCGTGGAGAGGAGCCTTTGGCGCTGTGGTCGGCGTGGTCATGCTGAGCGTCGCTCCTTGCGCCGCGTGGGGCGACACGCTGTCGCTGGTGACCTCGTGGAATCTCGACGGCAGCAAGGGCTCGTGGTGGGTTGGCGACCCCGCTTCTCCGGCTGACGAGGCGATGCGCGACGGCAGCGCACCGGTGGGCGGGCGGTGGCGCAACCCAGAAGGGGTGCAGCTGTCGGCGAAGCTGAGCAAGGTCTTTCTTCGCCACGATCTGAGCGTGAACAACGGCCGTGCTTTGGCCGGCGTCTATGGAGCTACCCACGCGCTGGTTGGCCATGTGCAGTGGGAGGTGGCCGAGGGCGTCTCGTTCGTGGGGCTGCAGGCCGTGCGGGCGCGGCTGGCGGGCAGCTGGGTTGTGGCAGCCGATCAGTCGACGGCCGGCAGCTATCAGGTCGCGGTGACGGGCTTCGGGCAGACGCTGGAGGAGGCCTCAAAGCAGGCCGGGGCGCTGCTCGAACTGGAAGTGCGGCGGTCGCAGCCAGCCGCTCAGTCGGCAGCTCCGCCGAGCCTTGCCGTGGGCGAAGATGATCTGGTGGTGGAGGTCAATGGCCCTGCGAGTGCCTATGTTGCCTTCCTGCGCCGGCTGCGGGAGCTCGACAAAGGAATCATCGACTTTGGCGAGGTCTGGGCAACGGAGGGCACGGTCTGCCTGCACCTGGAACTCGATGAAGAGACGCCCGACCTCCGCATCACGCGGGCGCTTGAGGGGCTGGTAAACACGGCCCAAGAGGGCTTCAGGCTGAGCGGACTCAAGCGGAACGGCAATCGTGTGGTCGGGCTTGTTGTGGGGGCTCCGCCAGCCGCGGCGCCGAGCGGTCGATGAAGCCATCCGCGTCGGCCATGGTCCGGCTGCTGTTGCTCTGTCTGGCCGTCGCTGCCTGCATGAAGGCGCGGACGTTGCAGGCCGCGGTGCCAATGCTGCCCGCGCCTCCCCTGCGGCCCGAGGTTGCGCAAGGGGTTGCGCTCGGCCTGCACTTTCAGGACCCCGAGGCGAGCTACGAGGGCTATCTCTGGGAGATTGCGCGGACCGGTGCCGACACCGTCTCACTGGTGGTCTCGTGGTCGCAAACCGACATCCGTGCGACGGAGCTGGCCCCGCGCGCCGGTGAGACGCCGCCCGATGAGGGGGTGCGCCGAGCGATCGCGGCAGCCCACAAAATGGGGCTCAAGGTGTTGCTCTTTCCCATCATCATGGTCGAGCGGCGCGGGCCGGGCGAGTGGCGCGGCAAACTGGCTCCGAGCGACCGCGACCTCTGGTATGCGAGCTACCGCGGCTTCCTGCTCCACTACGCGACGCTTGCAGCCGCCTGCGGCGTGGAACAGCTCTCGGTTGGCAGTGAGCTGGGCTCGATGCAGGTAGATGGTGAGCGTTGGCGCGCGATGATCGGCGAGGTTCGGGCGGCCTACGGCGGGCAGCTGATCTACAGCGCGAACTGGGACGACTATGACAGCGTGCCCTTCTGGCGTGAGCTGGATGCGGTGGGTGTGACCGGTTACTACGAGCTCGTCCGAAGCGGCATCGAGACACCTGCGGTCCCTGCGCTGGTCTTGGCCTGGCAGCCCGTTGTTGCCGACCTTCGCCGTCTCTCTGCGCAGGTGGAGCGGCCGGTGGTGCTGACGGAGGTCGGATATACGTCGCAGTCGATTGCTGCACGCCACCCGTGGGACTACACGCGCGGCGGCAAGGTGGATCTGGCGGCGCAGGAGCGGCTCTATCGCGCGCTCTATCTGGCATGGTCCGAGGTGCCCGAGCTGGGCGGGCTCTACATCTGGAACTGGTTTGGAGATGGCGGTGGCGGAGATAACGGCTACACACCGAGAGGCAAGCCGTCAGAGAAGGTGATTCGCCACTGGTTTGGCGCGGAGCAGGAGAGGGCGCAATGAAGGTCATCGTCGTCGCCAAAACGCCCAAGCTCGAGGTCATCGAGGCCAGCAGCGATCATGCGCTCTCCGACCTTCGGGAGCGCGATCCCGATGCGCTTACCGCGCTCATCTCGAGTACGCGGCGGCAGCGGGCAGCCCTAAGCCAGGTGGTAGAAGCGCTTGATGCGAGCTCAGCCAAGGTGGAGGTGCTTTCTCGTGCTGACTTTACAGGTCCCCATCACGACACCGACCTGGTGGTGGTGGTTGGCGGAGACGGCACGGTGCTCGATGCATCGCACTGGTTGCGCGATACGCCGCTCTTGGCAGTAAACAGCGACCCGGATACATCGGTGGGCTACTTCTGCGCCTGCGACAAGGATGGGTTTGCCGAGGTGTTCAAAGAGGTGCTGGAGGGGCGTTCGACCCGCACGCAGCTGCACCGTATCGCCATCTCGGTGAACGGCATCGCCTTTCCCTTTCCCTGTCTCAACGACATCTTGGTGAGCAGCCCCAACCCTGCAGCGATGTCGCGCTATGTTCTCACGGCCGGTTCGCGCACTGAGATTCAGGCGTCGAGCGGCATCTGGATCAGCACACCTGCAGGTTCGACAGGCGGCGTGCGATCTGCGGGCGGCACGGTCATGCCGCTCGAGGGTGCGCTGATCCAATACGCGGTGCGGGAACCCTACGGGCCGCGTCAGGGTCGGTACGAGCTGTTGCGTGGCGTGCGGCATATTCGCGAGGGTCTGGTGGTGCGGAGCCGCATGCCGGAGGGGAGCCTCTACGTGGATGGCCCCTACCTGCAGATTCCCTTCGGGATGGGCGACTTGATGGAGCTGCGCGAGGGGCCGCAGCTTCGTGTTCTTGGCATGCATCCTGCGCTCCGCGAGCGGTGATTTCGCTGCCGATTTTTTGACCCTGCGGTCGCGATGTGGAACAGATGCGGTCGCTCGTCGCAGGCTGCCTCGTTGGTGGTCTCATCGTGCGGTTCGGGCTCTCTCATTGTTCGGAAGCGTGCATGGCAAAGAAGCAGACTGCGGCAGCAAGTGGCAACGGGGTCCTCTCCTTCTGGAACATCCTGTTTGCGGTGTTGATGTCTGGGATTGGGTTTGCAGCAGGGACTGCCTTCGGTCGTAACTCGGTGATGGCGGCGCCCTCTGCAGATGCGGTTGCGGCAGACAGCCTGCCCATGGATGACGAGACGCAGGGGGCGATTCCTGACGACACCTTCAGCGCCTTCGACCGCATCCCCGACGCCCGTGGTCGGAGGGTTGCACGGGAGGGTTCGGCGGCGGTGCAGGTGGTGCTTGCGCCTGGCGAAGATGCTGCTGCAGGCGATCCCGAGGGCTCTGCGAAGGCGCCAGAAGCTGCTGCGCCAACGGTGGAAGTGGCTGCGGTGGAGCCGATAGAGGCTCCGGTTAAGCCTGCGCCAGCCGTTGCTCCATCTTCGTCAGCGCGCACCGAGGAGCTGCTGGCGAACAGCGCGCCGGCTACGGGCAGTTCGCTGCGGAAGGTTGGTCGGGCGGCTTCGCAGACCCCTAACTTCGAGATTGTGGCCGCGGGCGCCAGCACCTGGGAAGAGGCGAACGGGGCGAGCCGGTCGCTGCAGGATGGCGGGCTCAAGACGACGGTCTCTGCGGTGCGCGATGAGCGCGGCGGCCAGCGCTGGCTGGTGCATGTGCACGGCTCCGGTGACGGCTCCGAGAAGAAGCGTCAGGAGCAACTCATCCGCAGGCTGCTCAGCAGCCGATAGGATGTTGGTGGCCTGCTTGCGAGCGGCTCAAAGTAGCGGAGAGCACTAAGGAGCTGCGGGCGCCGGTGCTTCAACGGGAGCGGCTTCAGGTGTTGGGGTTGGCGCAACAGCGGGAGCGGCGGGCGTCGGGGTGGCAGCGGGGGCCGCAACGAGGTGGAAAATCTTCCAGTCGTCTACGCCACCATCGCCATCGTAGTCGGCGCCGATGCGGGTGAGGGCCTGGTTCTCGAAGTGCGACCAGGTGTCGGTGGCGCCGTCGCCGTTGGGGTCGCGCTCGATGCGCTGGAGCTGGCCGTTTCGATAGTATCGGACTGACTCGGGCTTTCCGTCGGCGTTGAGGTCGATGGTGACCCGGGTCACCTTGCCATCGACGACAGTGGCCTCGGTCTCAAGGACGCCGTCGAACTCGGTGTCGACCTGCTCACCCGTGAGAGCTCCGCGCCGGTTGTAGTTGCGGATGACATCCATCTTGCCGTCGAGATTGGTATCCATCTCTTTGCGCATGATGACCTCGACATACTCGCCGCGCGGCTCCTTGAGACGGGCGTCTGCGAGAAGCTGTCCGGACCGGTCGCGGTAGCGGAGCCACTTGACGATGTCGGCGGTGCCGTCGAGGTTGAGATCGAACCGCTCGCCCTTCATTCCGTCTTCGGTGTAGATGGGCTCGAGGAGGGGTGAGGGCTTGTCTTGAGCGCGCTCGCGCAGGCTCTGTTCTGAGCCTCCACAGGCCGCCAACATCGAGAGCGATAGGAGCGTCAAAATCGGGTTGCGCATGATGAGATCCTCAGAGGGTAAAACGAACCTTCACAGGCTATCGCAATCGGGCGCCACGGGCAAGCGCGACGCGCCGCAATGGGTTGACACCCTGCTGCACTCCCCGTAGCAAACCGGCGGCAACTGGCAGCCTTGATTGTCTCATCGGCAGCCCAGTTCCATTCGTTCGTCCATCGGGAAGGTCATGCCTCAGGAGTTGGTTCGAAACTTCTCCATTATCGCGCACATCGACCACGGGAAGTCGACGCTGGCGGACCGCCTCATCGAGCACACCCGAGGCATTGCAGACCGCGACATGCGGGCCCAGTTCCTCGACAACATGGATCTGGAGCGCGAGAGGGGCATCACCATCAAAGCGCAGACCGTACGGCTGCGCTTCCCTGCCTCCGACGGCAAGACCTACACGCTCAACCTCATCGACACCCCCGGACATGTGGACTTCACCTACGAGGTGAGTCGGAGCATGGCGGCCTGCGAAGGGGCCATCTTGGTCGTCGACGCGACGCAGGGCGTGGAGGCGCAGACGCTGGCCAATGTCTATTTGGCGCTCGACAACAACCTCGAGATCATCCCCGTGTTGAACAAGGTCGACCTGCCCAGCGCAGACATCGAGCGCACGCGGGAAGACATCGAAGAGTGCATCGGGCTCGATGCCTCCGAGGCCATCCCCGCCTCGGGGAAAGCGGGCATCGGAATCAATGAGATCCTCGAAGCGATCGTGAAGAAGATTCCGCATCCCAAGGGCGATCCGGATGCGCCGCTGCAGATGTTGGTGTTCGACAGCTGGTTCGACGCATTCCGCGGCGTGATTGCGCTCGTTCGCGTGGTCAACGGTCGCGTGAAGAGGGGCGACCGCCTGCGCATGTTTGCCACCGGAGCAACGAGCGATGTGGTTGAGGTGGGCATCTTCGCTCCCTTCGCTGCTCAGGTGCCCTTCCTGGAGGCGGGAGACGTTGGCTTCCTCGCCACCGGCATCAAAGATGTGAAGCTCACCCGCATCGGCGACACGATCACGCTGGACAACGCGCCCTGCGAAGAGGCGCTGGTGGGCTTTAAGGATGTGAAGCCCAACGTCTTCAGCGGTATCTTCCCCATCGACCCGTCGGACTACGACGACCTCCGCGAGTCGCTCGAGAAGCTGCAGCTCAACGACGCCGCCTTTCGGTTCGAGCCAGAGACCTCCATCGCCCTTGGCTTCGGCTTCCGTTGCGGCTTCCTCGGCCTGCTCCACATGGAGATCATCCAGGAGCGGTTGGAGCGGGAGTACAATCTCGACCTCATCACGACGGCTCCGACGGTGGTCTACGAGGTCGACCTCAAAGACGGCGGCATGATTCTGGTCGAGAACCCGAGCAAACTGCCCGACCCGACCATGATTGAGTCGTTCCGCGAGCCATGGATTAAGGCGCTCATCCCGGTTCCGCCCGAGCATGTCGGCGCTGTCATCGCGCTCTGCACCTCGCGCCGCGGTCGTCAGCTGGGCATGAACTATCTGGGCAAGACGCGGCTGCAGTTGGTCTACGAACTGCCGCTCAACGAGGTGGTCTTCGACTTCTTCGACAGGCTCAAGTCGGTGTCGCGTGGCTATGCCTCGTTCGACTACGAGATCATCGGCTACCGCGAAGCTTCGCTGGTCAAACTCGACGTCTTGGTAAACGGCGAGAAGGTCGACGCCCTGAGCATCATCGTTCACCGCGACTCGGCCTACGACCGCGGCAAGCTCCTCACGAGCAAGCTCCGGGAGATCATCCCGCGGCAGCAGTACGAGGTTGCCCTGCAGGCCGCGATCGGCAACAAGGTTGTCTCCCGCGAGACCATCCGCGCCTTCCGCAAGAACGTCACTGCCAAGTGCTACGGCGGCGATATCTCGCGCAAGCGGAAGCTTCTAGAGCGCCAGAAAGAGGGCAAGAAGCGGATGAAGCAGGTAGGCTCGGTGGAGATTCCGCAGGAGGCCTTCTTGGCCGTTCTCAAGGTTGACTGAGTGATGTCGGACGACGGAGACCAGAAGTCGGCGGGGACAACTCCCAAGCCGTCCGGGAAGTCTAAGTTCCGCGAGTATGTGGAGTCGATCGGTCTGGCGGTCAGCGTCGCGTTGCTGCTCCGAGGCTTCATCGTGGAGCCCTTTCAGATTCCGTCGGCATCGATGGAGCCGACGCTTCTGGTTGGTGACTTCTTGTTTGTGCAGAAGTTCACCTACGGCCTCCGGCTGCCTTTCACCCGCGACTATGTTGCCCGTTGGCATGACCTCAAGCGGGGCGATATTGTGGTCTTTGGCTTCCCGGTGGAGGAGGTCTCTACGCAGCTGCTCATTCGTCGCTACGAAGAGGTGGCGAAGGTTGTGGAGACGACGCGGGGCCGGCTTCCGGCAACGCTGGAGGAGCTCCGCGAGGCAGCAGCAGGCGCTCTTCCGCCGGCGCTCGATGGCTGGGGACGGCCGCTGGTCTATGAGCCGGTCGTCGGCGCTCCGCGCATCGCGAGCCTTGGCCCGGACGGCGCCGCCACCTCGCCCGACGACCTGACGATCGACAGCGCCGCCCGCTTCCCGATGGGTTGCCTCGACCCCGGCTCGCTTGGCGAGCGCAAGGACTACATCAAGCGGGTCATTGGGCTTCCGGGCGATACGGTCGAACTTCGGAACAACCAGCTCTTCATCAATGGCGAGCCGATTTCGCGCGAACCCATCGAGACGCCCAAGGGTGCCAAGACCTTCTACGCCTACTCCCGCGAGACGATGAGCAGCGGTGCAAAGTATGCCACGGGCTACTCGGGTCGCGACCCGGATTTTGGGCCGATAAAGGTGCGCGATGGGAACTTCTTCGCCATAGGCGATAACCGCGATAATAGCTCGGATGGTCGCTGCTGGGGCCAGGTCCCGCAGGACAACATCAAGGGCAAGGCGCTCTTCATTTTCTTCAGCAGCGAGTCGGGAAGCGGCGTTCGTTCGGGGCGTATTTTTCAATCAGTAGAATAGTTTATACGCAACTTTGTGAGGCAGGCGTGAAGTCAAAACCCGCAATCATCGCGTTGGCAGACGGTCGGTTCTTCGAGGGCGAGGCGATGGGGGCCGATGGCATCAGCGTCGGCGAGGTCGTCTTCAACACCTCCATGACGGGGTACCAAGAGATCCTCACCGACCCATCCTACCGCGGCCAGATCCTGACCATGACGACGGTGCACGTCGGCAACTACGGCATCAATCCCTTCGATGGCGAGTCGGCTGCACCCCATGTTGCCGGCTTCGTGGTGCGGGAGGCCTCGCGGGTCGCGTCGAACCACCGCGCCACGCAGACGCTCGATGGCTTCCTCGTCGAGCACGGGGTCGTCGGGGTTGCCGGCGTCGACACGCGGGCCATTACGCGTCGGGTGCGAGACGGAGGGGCCATCATGGGCTGTGTTGCCCATGGCCGCACCCGCGCCGACCTGCCCGAACTACTCAAAATCATCGCCAGCGCGCCTGCCTACGACGCCATCGACCATGTGGCTGCAGTCTCTGTGCGGCACCCGACCATTGTCCGTGCTGAGCCGACCGGCGACAGTTTCATGCCGACGCGGCCCTCCTTCCGGCCGCTGTCCGAGGGCTGGAGCACCGAAGAGTCGGGCCTGCCGCTGGTCGTCGCCCTCGACTACGGGGTGAAGTGGAGCATCCTGCGGCGGCTGCTCGAACGTCCAATCCGCCTGTTGCTGCTTCCGCATGCGACCTCTGCGTCGGAGCTCAAGGCCTACAGCGCGGCAGGGCTGCTGCTGTCGAACGGCCCTGGCGATCCGGGGCGCATGGACAACGAGACGGCTGTCGTCCGAGAGCTGGTCGGAGAACTCCCTATCTTCGGCATCTGCCTCGGCCATCAGCTGCTCTGCCGTGCGCTTGGCGCCAGCACCTTCAAGCTCGCATTCGGCCACCGCGGTCCCAACCAGCCTGCAGGCCTTCGCGGTGAGGGTCGGATTGAAATCACCAGCCAGAACCATGGCTACGCGGTGCAGTGGGAGACCATCCCCGATGCCGTGCAGGTGACCCAGCGGAACCTCAACGACGAGACCATCGAGTCGGTTGCGATGCCGAGCCTGCGGGCCTTTAGCGTGCAGCATCACCCCGAGGCAGGGCCAGGGCCACACGACGCGCTGGGCGCCTTTGCGGCCTTCCACGGTGCGCTAGGGAGAGCGTGATGGCGGTGCGCGGCGGTCTCAGAGCGCTGCTGCGCGAGCACCGGGTCGCGGCGCTCTTCTTCGGGCTTGTGCTGCTGGTGGCGGCGCTCTTCCGTGAGGTGCTGGCCCCCTTCTTTCTGGCGGTGTTTATCGTCTATCTGATCGAGCCGCTGGTGGCTCGGGCGAGTATGAAGCAGGTTGGTGGCCGCCCGGTTTCGCGCGGTCTTGCCGTGGCGGGCGTGTACGGCATCGCGATCAGCGTCACGCTGGCTGCGGGCGCCCTGATGGTGCCACGGCTGGGCGAGGAGCTTCAGCGTATCGGTGACCAGGCGCCGTCGGCGCTCAACAGCTTCCGCGCCCAACAGCTGCCTGCGGCGAGCCGCTGGGTACAGCAGCGCTTCGGAGGGCTGCTCGAGAAGGACGCAGCGGAGACAGCGCTTCGGTCGGCAGAACGCGGCGTGCATACGGCAGCTGAGCGCGGGGAGCAGGCCGCAGCGGTTGCCTCGGTGCTGCGGCCGGAGGAGCGGGAGCGGATGCTGGCGCACCACGCGCCGGTCACCCAGAAGAGCCTGAAGGTCGCCGGTCAGGAACCAGCCATTCTGCGCCTGATTCCGACCGCTGAAGGCGGTTTTGAGGTAACGACAGCGACGGCGCTTGAGGTCGAACAGGTCTCGACCAACCGCTACCGGTTGGCGCCCTCCACCGCCCCGGTGGCAGAGGAGAAGTTCGACCTGGAAAGCCTGCTGCTCGGCTCTCTCGAGCAGCTCTCCGCCGACTCCGAGGCGGGGGTAGGGCGTGTCCTTCAGCTCGGTCAGAAGGTGGCAGCCATGCTGGCGAAGGCGGTCATGACGATCTTTCTCGCCTTTATGCTCGCCGCCTTTCTGTCGGTCGACCTACCGGGCACCATCGCCTTTGTGTTGGGTCTCTTTCCTGCGCGGACGCAGCCGCGCGTCGGCGACTTAATGTCGCGGCTCGACAGGGGGCTTTCCGGCGTCATCAGAGGTCAGCTCTCCATCTGCGCCGTCAACGGGCTGCTCACGACCGTCGGGCTTCTGCTGCTGGGCGTCCCCTTCGCGACAACGCTGGGCATCTTCGCTGGTATTTGCAGTCTGGTTCCCATCTTCGGCACCTTCATCTCGTCGGTCCCTTCGATCCTCCTCGGCCTCTCGGTGGGCCCCATGACGGGGCTGCTCGTGCTGATCTGGATCCTTGGAATCCACCTCGTCGAGGCGAACGTCCTCAACCCCAAAATCCTGGGCGACGCGGCGCAACTCCATCCCGTTGTTGTCATCTTCGCGCTGGTGGCGGGCGAGCATACCTTCGGACTCTTTGGCGCACTCTTCGCTGTCCCCACAGCATCCATGCTGCAGACGCTCTTCTTCTTTGCCCGCGAGCAGTTCGCTCCGGCTGGCCCCCCTTTGACCGAATCTCCTGAGCAGGTGACGCCATGAAGTTTGCCTTTGCAGCCAACACCGATGTGGGTCGTAAGCGCGACCACAACGAGGATGCCCTCTTCGCTGACGAATCGCTTGGCCTCTTTGTGGTCTGCGATGGCATGGGCGGTCACGCTGCGGGCGAGGTAGCCTCGGCCATGGCGATTGCCGAAATGGAGGCGGGCGTGCGCCGGCAGTTGGAGCGCATCCGCAACCTTATGAAGGGCGATCTCCTCTCGCGGCGAGAAGCCGCCACGCTCTTTGCATCGGCCGCCCACAGCGCCAACGCAGCCGTCTATGCGGCAGGCGAGTCTAACCCCGCGCAGCGTGGCATGGGCACGACGCTTACCGCCCTGCTGCTGGTCGACGACCGCGCTCTGGTGCTGCACGTTGGCGACTCGCGGCTCTACCTCGTCCGCAATGGTCACAGCCACCAGATCACCGAAGACCATACGCTTGCCACTGAGCTGCTCCGAACGGGGCGCACGAAGGAGCAGACCGGCGCGAGCGATGCCAATCTCGCCGCGCTGACGCGGGCCGTGGGCGTCTATCCGCATACCGATGTCGACACGCTGGAGATTCATCTGCTGCCCGACGACCGCTTCCTGCTCTGCAGCGACGGCCTGCACGGCTACATGGACGACTTCGAACTCAGCACCTTTCTGGCGCATTCCACGCTTCAGAGCGCGCCGGCCGACCTCATCGCCTTCGCCAATCGGCAGGGCGGCAGAGACAACATCACAGCCATCGGTATCTTCACCGAGCCGGCCGCCGATACAGCCGCCAACGAGCGCACGCGGCTTACCTTCAACACGCTGCGGGCCATTCCGCTCTTCCAGTATCTGACGTTCAACGAGCTCATCCGTCTGATCCCGGTCTGCCAGGCGCATGAGGTCAAACAGGGCGCGACGGTGCTGCAGGAGGGAGAGGAGAGCGGTGATTTCTATGTGGTGCTCTCAGGCCGGCTTCGGGTGCATACTGGGGCGCTCGAGCTTGCGGTGCTCGACGCAGGGCAGCACTTCGGGGAGATGTCGCTTGTCGACAGCCAGCCCCGCTCCGCCTCCGTTGCAGCGATGACCGACGCAGTGCTGCTCCGCATCGGCCGCGCCGAGTTCTACGATGTGATGCGGCAAGACTCGGTCATGGCCGTTAAGCTGCTCTGGAACTTCATTCAGACGCTCTCCGGCCTCGTCCGTGAGCAGAAGGAACTTCACCTTGAGACCGTTGCGGTGCGGGGGATGGAGCGCCCCTACACGCGCGGCGGCAGCCTCCTGGAGTCGTGACATGCGCCTGCTAGCACTCTGCCTTTTGGTCTGCTCCATTGCGGTCTGCGCCAAGCCGGTCGACCCGCTGACGGGCGGGACGCTGGTCTACTCGGAGGACTTCGAAGGTTCCGGGGTGCCGTCGGCGTGGAGCACCAAGTCGGCCGTCTGGAAGGTGGCGCAGGGCAGACTGACCGGCGCGCGCGCCGAGAACGAGGGCGCTTGGCTGTCGCAGCCGCTGCCGGAGCAGGTGCGGGTTACCTTTACCGTGTCGTCGGCCTCTCCCGACGGCGACATCAAGTTCGAGATTTTCACCGACGGCAAGACCCACCAGAGCGGCTACGTGGCCATCTTCGGGGGCTGGAAAAATAGCCTGAACATCATCGCGCGGCTCGACGAGCATGGCACGGACCGGCTCGTTGGTGCCGAGGGCCAGGCCGTTGTCAAGGACCGGGTTTATGAGATGACGGTCGTTCGGACCGACAACCGGGTCCGCTGGTGGGTCGACGGGCAGCCCTTCCTCACCTACGCCGATGCCGCTCCGCTCCGCGGCGACGGCCACAACCATCTCGGTTTCAATACCTGGCACGCGCAGCTCTCCTACGACTCCGTGCGGGTCTATGACCTTGCGGCGAAGCCATGAGCGGCTCGATGCGCATCGCCGTGGCGCAGCAGACTTCCACGCCCGACACAGGGGCCAATCTGCAGTGGATGGAGGCACGAATCGCCGAGGCTGCCGCCGGTGGCGCAAGGTTGGTCGCCTTTCCGGAGAATGCCCCCTTCATGGGGCCGGAGGCTGCTCGGCTGGCGGCGCCAGAAGGGATCGACGGCCCATCGATGCGGCGGATCGCAGAGGCGGCCCGCGCTCATGGCGTTGGCGTGTTGGTTGGAAGCTTTGCGGAGGCCGGCCCCGATGCCGGCCACACCTACAACACCAGCGTGCTGTTCGATGCCAGCGGCCAGCTTCTGGCGAGCTACCGCAAGATGCATCTCTTTGACGTGACCGTATCGGCCGACACCATCTATCGAGAGAGCGCGTCGGTGGCGGCGGGCGAACCGGCTCCGGTGGTTGTGGAGTTTGAGGGTTGGCGGTTGGGCCTCTCGATTTGCTACGACCTGCGCTTTCCCGAACTCTACCGCGCGCTGTCTGCAGCCGGAGCAGAGGTGCTCTTTGTGCCGGCGGCCTTCACGGTGCGGACCGGGATGGCACACTGGCACCTGCTGCTCCGGGCGCGGGCGGTCGAGAATCTGACCTATGTCGTGGCACCGGCGCAGGTTGGCACCCACTTCGGGCAGCGAGAAACCTACGGTCATACGCTGGTGGTCGCGCCGTGGGGCGAGGTGGTCGCCGAGGCAGAGGGTGGCGCGGGTCTGATCTTTGTCGAGCTCAAGCGAGAGCGGGTGGCGGCTGTGCGTGCCCAGATTCCCGCGCTCGAGCACCGGCGGCTCTGAGCGGTCAGGCAGCCGGGTTCAGGGCAATCCGGAGGACGACCCACTGGCTGCGCTTGCGGCCGAGCCAGGCGCCGGCCTCGAGGAGCCAGAACTGAATCCCATACTTCTTGCGGAGAGGGGCGAGGGCTTCGTCGAAGGCGGGGCCCAGCGGGAGGATTTCGCACTGTCCCTGCGCCCAGTCGCCGAGGATCTGGCTGCCGCTGACGTTGCAGCGGGCCATGCGGCAGGCGGGGTTGCTGGCGAGCCGCTTGACCTTGAAGGAGGTGCCGTTGGTGATGATGACGAGGTGGCCCTGGTGACCGGCGACCCAGACGGGCGTTTTGACGCCGGAGCCATCCTTTCGGAAGGTCTCGAGGCTGATGTAGGCGGCTTTGGAGAGTTCATCGAACGAGGGCATCGGTTGCTCCGAGGTAGGTGGGGGCGGCCTTTGGTCGAAGAGGGGTCGCGACACAAGTGCTTGCCCGATTGTGGCGGCTCTGCTAGAAGCGCCACGTCTTTCATGCTCCCGCATCCGTGCGGGATCCGCGCTTCGGGCAACCTGAGCGTGGGGCGGCGCGAGCCTCCCGGCACCGCATGAAAGGCGCCTTTCCACAGTCTTGACGAGTGGATCTGGCAACAAGCCGGATGCATGGATTGATCGTGACGGAAGCCACCCCACATACCTTGGAAGAGCGCCTCGAAGAGGTGTTGCAGCGCATCACCGATGCGATGGGCCTCGAGATCTACCTGTTCGAGGTGCGTCCGCGTCAGGATGGTCTGCTGAAGCTGGTGATTGACCGTCCTGGCGGCTCGGAGCCCGGGAAGGGCATCATGGTCGGCGAACTGGCGCAGGTGACGCGTGAGTTCGAGGCGGTGCTCGAGACGACTGCGATGGTTCCATTTGAGTACCGGATTGAGTGTTCGAGCCCGGGCGTGGAGCGCGAACTCACCCTGGACCGCCATTTCGCGGGTGCTGTCGGGAGCCGAGTTCGTGCGACGCTGCGTGCGCCGGATGCCTCCGGCAGAGGCATCTTCGAAGGTCAATTGCTGGCCTGGGACGGCGCGACAGTGACCATCGAGGACGCCAGTGGTCCGAAGACGGTGGACCGCGAAGCCATCCGCCGCGCCAAAGTGCTGTTTCAATTTGTAAACCCCAAGCCAACGGGGCCTGAACCGAAGCCGAACAACGGCAAGGAAAAGCGTCCCACCGGCAAGCCGAAGAGGTAACTGAGCATGAGTCTGAACATGGTCATCGAGCAGGTGAGCCGCGATCGCGGTCTCGAGCGTGCTGTTCTTGTGGAGGCCCTTGAGGCTGCGCTGAAGACGGCTGCAAAGCGTGTGTTTGGGGAGCTTCGCGACATCGAGGCGCAGTTCAATGAGGAGTCGGGCGAAATCGACCTCTTCCTCATCATCACGGTCGCAGAAGAGGTGGAGAACGAGGCACGCGAGATCAGCATCGAGGATGCCCGCGCCCAGGTCGACCCTAACGCGGAGAAGGGCGACGAGCTCCTTTTCCAGATTTTCTACCGCGACACCGACGTCGACAAGGCAAAGGAGCAGGACAAGCGCTACGGCAAGCTGCTGCAGCTCGAGTCGGCCCGTCGTACCTTTGGCCGCATCGCCGCGCAGACCGCCAAGCAGGTCATCATGCAGCGGATGCGTGAGGCCGAGCGCCAGAACATCTATGACGAGTTCAAGGACAAGAAGAACGAGCTCATCACGGGCATCGTGCGCCGCTTCGAGAAGGGGAGCATCATCGTCGATCTCGGTCGCGCCGACGCCATCCTTCCGAGCTCCGAGCAGACCCGCCGCGAGTCCTACCGCCCCGGCGACCGGATTCAGGGCTATGTAAAGGATGTCGCCAAGGCGAGCCGCGACGCACAGATTGTGCTGAGCCGGACCGACCCCGGTCTTGTCATCAAGCTGTTCGAACAGGAGGTGCCCGAGATTCACGAGGGCATCGTCAAGGTTGTGGCCGTGGCCCGCGAGCCTGGCGTTCGCAGCAAGGTGGCCGTCTACAGCACCGAGTCGGATGTGGATCCCGTTGGCGCCTGCGTCGGCATGCGCGGAAGCCGCGTTCAAGCGGTGGTGCAGGAGCTTCGTGGCGAGAAAATCGACATCGTTCCCTACCACAGCGAGCCGGCTCGGTTCGTCTGCAACGCCATCAGCCCCGCGCAGGTCTCCAAGGTCCTCATCGACGAGGCCAAGCTGAGCATGGAGCTCGTGGTCCCAGACGACCAGCTGAGCCTCGCCATCGGCCGTGGCGGTCAGAATGTTCGCCTCGCAGCGCAGCTCACCGGCTGGCAGCTTGAGATTTTCTCGGAGACCCGTCTTCGCCAGATGATGGGCGAGGCGAAGAAGCAGCTCCTTGAGTTCGAGGGTGTAACCGAGTCGATGATCGACACGCTGTTCACGCTCGGCTTCAACAAGGTGGAGGACATCTCCACCGCAGACATCTCCGAGATCTGCCTGCTCCCCGGGTTCACCGAGAACACCGCTGCGCTCACGATTGCGGCGGCGCAGGCCGTCGTTTCCAAGCCCAAGCGGAGCGGCGAGGCGCTGTCCGAAGTGGAGCTCGAGCGCGAGCAGCTGATGGAGATTCGCGGCATCGGCGACAAGGTCGCGGCGCAGATTCACGCTGGCGGTTACCTGACCCCTGTGCAGGTGGCGCTCGAAGACGATGCCAACCGCTTCGCGGCCCTCACCAGCCTCGACAGCAAGAAGTCGAAGCAGATTGTAGCCGCCGCCAAGAAGTGGCTCGCGCAGCGTGGCGTCTCCGAGGAGGAGGCGACCGAGCACCAAGAGATTCGGGCAGAATGGCTCGCGCTCAACCAGTCGCGTTACGACTCGCACGTCGAGGCCCACGGTGTGCCTGAGGCAGATGCCGGAGGCGCTGACGCTGCTGACGCCGATACGGAGTCCTGACCCTTGGCACCCCGGGCACCGGCCGAGCAACGATGCTGCACAGCTTGCGGCGAGCCGGCCGGCGAGGGGCTGCTGGTTCACTGGTTCCTCCAGTTGGATCACCGTCCCCGGGCCGATTGGAGTGGTCGGGCGGAGAAGGTGAGCGGTCGCGGGGCCTCGGTCCACGCCTCTCCGGCCTGTGTCGCAGCGCTGGCCAAGCCGGGCGTTCTTGCCCGCGTCTTCAAGGAGCGGGTCATCGTCCCGACGGAAGAAGAGGCGCTGGCCACCTTCGTGGCGTTGGGCGAGGAGCACTTTTTTCAGCGCCTCGGTCTGGCGCTCCGCGCAGCAAAGGTTTCGGTTGGTTCAGAGGCGGTCGGCGATGTGCTCGGCCGCAAGAAGCTTGCGATGCTCCTGACTGCGGGTGACCTTGGTCCGGCAGTGTTGAAGAAAGAAGCGTCGGTGGCGCGCGCCTACCTCGTGGAGCACATCTCTTACGCGGGCGGCGGGGCGCGCATCGGCCAAGCACTCGGCAGGGCCTTCGTTGGCTCTATCGCGATTCGTCGCGGTCCTTTCGGGGCCGAGCTTGTTCGCTGCTCGAAAATGCTCGCAGCCTTTCCGGGCTCCGGCTTTTCTCAGGTATCTCTTGAATCGTAGCCAATTCCCTTGCCGATTCTTGCAGGATGGGACTAGGAGTTTCGGCGCATAGCGCGATTTGCGCATAGGCTTTGTCACGAGTTGAGAGCACCCATGTCGAGACGGCTCACCGAGGTCGTAGAAGAGTATGGCAAAGACCAGCTGGAGCTGATCGAAGCCTGCAAGAAGTTGAAGATTCCGCTGGACAAGGCTCGTCCTCAGTACAGCATCCTCAGCGACGACCATGTGGACCGCATCATGGCGCTGCTGGACAACGACGCTCCGGCCGCGGACAAGCCTGCGGTTCGCCGCAAGATTGTTGCTCCCGCTGTTGCCGAAAAGGCTGCTGCCCCGGCAACTGCGCCTTTGATGAAGAAGAAGGCGAAGGCTGATGCCGAGCCCGAACTGGCTGAAGTGGTGGCCCATGAAGCCGCGCCGGCGCCTGCATGGAAGAAGAAAGCCAAGGTGGAGGCAGAGGTCGAAGCCGATCAGGGCGATGAGACCGACGAGGAGCCCGAGGCGCTGGAGCGCCCGAAGCGTCGCGTCACAGCGAAGAAGGCTGACCCTGCATTTGAAGGCGCCCCGGTGGTTGAAGCAGAGGAGCCCGCTCCCGCTGCGTTCGAGCCGTCGCCCTCGGCGGCGCTGCCCGCATCGCCCGTTGAGGCTGCAGGCGCTGTGAAGCGCCGGACTTTTGCGACGGTGCAGACGCGGCAGCTGGCGACGCCGGATCCAGAGCCGGAGGCCGCTGTTTCGGCCCCCGCTCAGAGCCAGTCGGAGCCTCTGGCGTTGGATGAACCCCGTCGCAGCCGCTTTGCGACCGTGGTGACCCGCAGCACGCAATCCGTCGAGACCGAAGAGGTCATTCAAGAGGCGATAGAAGATGAGCCGGCCGCAGCCGCAACCACGGCGGAGCCGGAGGTTCGCCGTAGTCGCTTTGCGACCGTGGTGACCCGTGTGGAGGGAGAGGTTTCGGTCTCTCCTGGCCAGCCCAACCCGATGGAACTTGCCGCCCTCGCCCGTCGTGAGGCCGATGCGGCCTCGCAGGCGCGCCGCCCCGGCGGCGCCCGCGTTGTCGGCACGATGAGCGCAGAACTGCTCAACCAGCGTGTCGATGCGAGCCGTGGACCCAACAACCGCCCCGGTTTCCGCCCCGGCGGACCGACGCCCGCCGATGCCACCGCGACCAAGCGCGTTGTGCAGAGCCGCGACCTCTACGACAAGGATAAGGCCAAGAAGCTTCTTGGCGGAAGCAAGAAGCGCGGCAGCGGCCCAATCTTCCCCATGTCGCAGGGCTTGGGTCAGAAGGCTGCGGGCGCGACGGCCGAGCACAAGCGTATCGTGAAGATGCGCGAGTCCATCCCCGTCTCCGAGCTGGCTCACCAGATGAGCGTCAAGGCCGGCGAAATCGCCATGAAGCTCATGTTTGAGCTCGGCGTCCGCGGCGCAAACATCAATACCTCGATCGACTTCGACTCCGCCACCCTGATTGCCGACCTGTACGGCTTCAAGGTGGAGCAGCTCGGCTTCGATATCACTGAGTATCTGCCCAAGATTGACGAGGAGAAGGACAAGCTCCTGCCCCGTCCACCCGTGGTCACGGTCATGGGTCACGTTGACCATGGTAAGACCTCGCTCCTCGACTACATCCGCAAGGCGAAGGTCACTGCGGGCGAAGCGGGCGGGATTACCCAGCACATCGGCGCCTACATGGTGCGCGTGCCGGGCGGCGAAGTCTGCTTTCTCGATACACCCGGTCACGAGGCCTTCACAGCCCTCCGTGCCCGTGGCGCCAAGGCGACCGACGTCGTCGTGCTCGTGGTTGCGGCGGACGACGGCGTCATGCCGCAGACCATCGAGGCCATCAACCACGCGAAGGCAGCCAACGTGCCGATCATCGTGGCGATGAACAAGATTGATAAGCCCTCTGCCAACCCGGAATCGGTGCGGCAGTCGCTCACGCAATATGGCCTCGTAGACGAGACATGGGGCGGCGAGACCATCTTCGTAGAGGTCTCTGCCAAGACCGGTCAGGGCGTGGATCGTCTCCTCGAGATGATTCAGGTTCAGTCGGAAATCCTCGAACTCAAGGCGAGCGTTACGCGCCCCGCCGAGGGCCTCGTCATCGAGTCTCGCCTCGACCAGGGTCGCGGCCCTGTCGCCTCGGTGCTCGTGCAGCGCGGCACGCTCAAGACGGGCGACATCGTTGTTATTGGGCGCCACTCGGGCAAGGTCCGTACGATGACCGACGACCGTGGCCACCAGCGCGCCTCGTCGCTGCCTGCTCATCCCGTGGAAATCACCGGTCTTTCGGGCGTGCCCGACTCCGGTGAGGGCTTCTACGTGGTGAAGGACGAGCGCGATGCTCGTGCCATCGTCGAACACTACACCGCCATGAACCGCCGCGCCGACGTCACCGTCTCCGGCAACAACCAGGCTGCTGCGGCGGGCGCTGGCAACACGCTCGACCGCATCGCTGCCATGATGAAGGCGGGTGAGCTCAAGGAGCTCAAGGTCATCGTCAAGGGCGACGTCCAAGGCTCGGTCGAGGCCATCTGCGAGTCGCTTAAGAAGCTCGGGACCAAGGAGGTCTCGGTGCGGGTGCTCCACTCGGCAGTCGGCTCCATCACGGAATCCGATATCAATCTTGCAGCCTCCGTCGGCGATGCCGGCGTTGTCCTGCTTGGCTTCAACGTTCGTCCCGAGCCGCGTGCGGCCTCGATGGCCGAGCAGAACGGCATCAAGATTATGTCGCACTCCATCATCTACGAGCTGCTCGACCAGGTGAAGGGCCTCATGGCCGGCCTGCTCTCGCCGGTTCTCGAAGAGGAGCACATCGGTCGCGCGGAGGTCCGCAAGGTCTTCCAGGTCAGCAAGGTTGGCATGGTTGCCGGTTGCATGGTCATCGACGGCGTGCTGCTTCGGAATGCGAAGGCCCGCGTCGTTCGCGATGGTCGCGTCGTATACGAGTCGACGATCTCGTCGCTTCGCCACTTCGAGAAGGACGAGAAAGAGGTCAAGACCGGCTTCGAGTGCGGTATCTCCGTCGATCGCTTCAACGATGTGAAGGCTGGAGACATCATCGAGGCCTACCGCGTGAAGGAAACCGCCGCGACGCTCTAGGCGTCGTCAGGAGCCGAGATGCGGGAGAACAGTCGGGCAGACAGAGTCGGGGACGAAATCAAGAGCGTGATTGCCAGCGCGCTCTTGCTCGAGTCCCGTGACGAGCGGTTGCAGCAGGTTGAGGTGACCGGTGTTCGGGTCAGCCCGGACCTGACCGTTGCCAAGGTCTATTGGGTGATGGTCGCCAGCGAGCCGCCCAACAAGGCGGTCCGTGACCGTACCGCCAAGGCACTCGCGGTGGCCGCAGGCTTCCTGCGCAGCAACATGGCGAAGAACCTCCGGCTCCGCTCGGTCCCCACGCTGACCTTTGCCTTCGATGAATCGGTGGAATCGGGCCGGCAGATGGAGACGATCCTCGCCAAGCTCCCGAAGCCGGCGCCTGAGGAGTAGCGATGGGTGGTGGCGGCAGTCACGCGCGGACGCCCCGGAACGCACCGGCCCCGGCGCTCTCCTGGAGGCACCCCGGAGTGAACGAGGCCATCGAAACGGCCTTGGCGCTCATTGCCGGCTCCCGCACAGCCATCGTTGTGAGCCACGAGTCGCCCGACGGCGATGCCATCGGTTCGAGTCTCGCGATGGGACTTGCGCTGGAGGCGGTTGGTCTCTCGGTCACCTACTTCAATATCGACCCGTTGCCGGCCAACCTCCGCTTCATGGACCCTGACGGTCGGTATGTGCGGACGCTGCCTGACGATGCTCGCTTCGACCTGACAGTGGTCCTCGACTGCTCGGAGCGCCATCGGGTGGGCAAGCAGTTTCCCCTGCAGGGTTGGAGCGAGCGGCTGTTGGTCGTGGACCACCATGTGACCTTCGACCCCGACTTCGCCACGGTCTTCGTGCACGACGCGCTCGCGCCGGCGACTGCCGAGCTGGTCTATCGCATTGTGTCGGCGCTGGGCGTGGAGCTCACCCCCGAGATTGCCCGCGCGCTCTGGGTTGGCATTGCCACCGACACGGGTTCGTTCCGCTACCAGTCGACCTCTGCGGAGGCGATGGAGCTGGGCATGCGGCTGCTCGCGACGCAGATGGATGTCTGGGAGGTGAGCAGCCACATCTACGAGTCGCAGGCCATCGAGCGGACGCGGCTGCTGGCGCGGGTGCTCGATACGCTCTGGGTCGCTCCGGGCGGTCGTCTCGCGGTGCTGACGCTGACAGATGCGCTGCTGGAAGAGCTCGGGTGCGACGCATCGCTTGCCGATGGCTTCATCAATCATGCCCGCTCCATCGACGGGGTCGAGGTTGCGGCGATGCTCACCGGCAGCGAGTCGCGGGGCTACAAGGTGAGCTTCCGTTCGCGCGGTCGGGTCGATGTGTCGGCGTTGGCGCAGGAGCTCGGCGGCGGCGGTCACAAACATGCTGCTGGCTGCTTCCTTGCAGAGAATGCGGCCGAGATTCGCGCCCGCTTGGTCGCACTGACGGAGCAGCTGTGAGTGAGAAGTTGGCAGGGCTGCTCCTCATCGACAAGAGCCGCGGGCCTACCTCTCACGACGTCGTGGGCGCGGTGCGCAGGTTGCTCCGGACCCGTGAGGTTGGCCACACTGGAACGCTCGACCCGATGGCCACCGGGCTGCTGCCCGTCTGCTTTGGCGCTGCAACGCGGCTGGTTCCCTACCTGACCGAGACCGACAAGGGTTACACGGGCGTGCTGCAGCTCGGCGCCGAGACCGACACCGATGATGTCGAGGGGAGGGTGCTCCATGAGGGCGATGCCTCGTCGCTGTCGGATGGCGATATCGCTGCGGTCTTTGAGCTCGTTCGCCTCCGCAAGACCCAGGTTCCGCCCCAGTTTTCCGCCATCCGCATCGATGGAGAGCGGGCACACGCGATGGCGCGGGCCGGCAGGGAGTTTGTGCTGCCGGAGCGGAATGTGGAGGTGCCGGTCTTCCAAGTTACCGGCCGGGATGGGAGCGCTGTCTCGTTTGCAGCGGAGGTCTCCAAGGGAACCTACATCCGCTCGCTGGGCCGCGACGTGGGTCGAGAACTCGGCTGTTTCGGCCACCTGACGGGGCTGCGCCGCACGCGGGTTGGCCGGTTTGTGGAGGCGCAGTCGGCCACCATTGCCGCGCTCACGGAGTCTGGCGTGGAGGGCGCAGTGCTCAGCATGTGGGAGGCGGTCTGCCTCATGCCGGAGGCGGTGGTCGACGCGGACGGGCGGCGGCGGTTGCTGCTTGGCCAGGCGGTGCCGGCGGAATGTCTTGCCGGCGACGGGGAGATGGTGCGCATTGCGAACGAGGCTGGCGATCTGCTCGCGCTGGCGACCTGGCGGAGCGAGACGGGCATGATCTCTCCGAAGCGGGTGTTCGGGGTCATCCGCGGGTAGCGGTCGCTTGTGGGTGGGGGAAGAATTGTTGGGGCTTGTTCCTTGCCTTTTGTTGGTCCTCCGCTAATCTTGACTGGAAAGGTCAAGAATAGAACGGCTTCACGGAAGGATTCCCCGTACATGAGACTGTCATCCAAGACAATGTATGCGCTGCGCGCGCTCTTTGACATCACCTTCCACAGCCATGGAAAGGCGACGAAAATTGATGCTATCGCGGCCCGGGAGAACGTTCCGCCTCGGTTCTTGGAGCAGATTTTCCAGGACTTGAAGGCGGCGCAGATTGTGGGCAGCAAGCGTGGTCCGAATGGCGGCTATTTCCTCCTTCGAAGCCCGGAAACCATCACCATCGGACAGGTTGTCCGGGCGATGGAGGGGGGCGTGGAGCACAACTGCTGCTTCGGGAGCGACGCCGAGGTGCGAGAGAAGTGCAAGGTGTCGGCGAAATGTGTGACCGCGTCGGTCTGGCGTGACATCTCCGTGCAACTTAACGCGATCATGGATGCGGTTACACTGAGCGAACTTGCTCTTCGCGGCGAGACACTGCGGCTCACACGGGATAGCGATGCTGGCCTCACCTA
>CANKLS010000009.1 GCA_947483645.1 Bradymonadales bacterium
CGGACGAGCCACTGGGCGGGGTCGAGGTCGGCGGTGAAGTCGATGACGGAGTCGTCGGGGCAGACGCCAAAGACGACGCTGGCGGTGCGCTCGAGGCTATCGGGCGCGACGGCCCGCACCGAGAGGGTGTGGCGGCCGGGGCGGAGGCCGATGAGCGGCAGCGAGAAGGCACCCGCCGCGTCGGGGCGGATGATGCCGAGTGAGCCGTTGATGCTGGAGGCGACAGCGATGTCGAAGGTGGAGAAGTCGATGGCATCGCCCGTGAGCTGGCCCGTGAGCGTGATGGCGGACGAGGTGCGGAAGGCGTCGCGGTCGACGGGTGAGGTGATGGCGAAGGTCCAGGTGGGCTCGGCCGGGGTGGTGTCGATGGGCGTGGTGTCTTCGACCGTTGTGTCGACCGGCGTGGTATCCGCGCCGCTGCCTGAATCGACGGGCGTGGTATCTTCGGGCGCGGTATCTTCGGGCGTGGTGTCTTCGACCGTCGCGGTGTCTGTCTCTGTGGCGTCGCCCGAGCCGGAGGTGTCGGAGACCGCGCTGCTGGCGGTGCAGAGACCGTCAACGCAGGCCTGGCCCCGCTCGCAGTCGTTGTCGATGACGCAGGCGGTGGCGGGCGAGAGGGTCTCGGTGCCGCAGGCGCCGAGGAGCCCTGCGGTTGCAACGAGGAGGGCAAGGGTCAGGGTCGAGACGATGCGCATGCGACGAACTCCGCGAGAGGCCAGTTACTGCTCAGAGGATACACGACTCGTTTCGTCGACGCACCCTTTTGCCCCCGCCATTTGGAGCTATCAGAGCGTCGCGTCGAAGACGGCGAAGCCGGCGCGGATGCGCTCCACGCGGCGGACCTCGGGCACGCCGCAGGCGGCGGCGAGCGTGTGGCCGGCGGCGGCCATGGTATCGCCCACCTCGATGTCGGCGTCGACCTCGCCGCCAGCGCCCGTGATGCTGTTGATGGGGAGCGCGGAGAAGTCTCCGTTCTGGCGCTGCACGCCGCCGACAACACAGCCTCGGACGGCCGGGCCGCTGATCATCATGACGTGGTGGTCGCCGTTGTGAGCGCGCCCATCCGGTGAGTTGTAGAGCGAGCGGCCGAAGGTGTTGAGGTTGGCGAAGGTGACCTTCGCAACGAGCGGGTCGGGGCCGCTGTGGAGCTGCTCGTCGAGGAAGGCGAGGTGGGCCGCACCGGCGGTGGTCTGCTCGGCCTCGCGCGCCAGTCCGTCGTCATCATGGTTGTCGCCGCCGAAGGGGACCTTGATGGAGACGACGGGGGTGAGTCGGAGGCGGAAGAGGGCGAGCGCGGTGAGGATCTGGTCGCGCGGCCCGTTGGCGTCGTCGGAACCGGGCGCGGCGAGGCCGGTGAGCGCGGCGCGGATCTGGAGTCCGATATCGCGGGCGGTGTTGCGCGACTGCGCATAGCGGTCGAGGAAGGCCCGCTGCGGCGCGCCAAAGTCTTCGCGCCGGTAGAGGTCGTTGATGGCTGCGTCGCGGAGCTCTGCGAGCGACTCGAGCGAGGCGGCCTGGCCGCCGGCGGGGCTGCCGAGGAAGAGCGCGGCGACCTCCTGCGGGCGGATGGAGGGGAGCGGCCTCGAGCCGAAGGTGAGCCGCTCAGGGCCGAGCGCGATGGGCTCCTGCTGCAGCGTGCCGAGCGCGGCGGCATTCTCCTGGGCAATCATGGAGGGGAGCTGCTCGAAGCCCCGTCCGTTGGAGGAGGCGATGGCGCCGTGGAGGCCGAGGACAGCCGCCATCTCGGTGTGGGCGGCGGTATGACAGACATGGTGGAAGAAGCAGGTGCGGCTGCGGAAGCGGTCGAGCGAGGCGTCGGCCCAGGGGCTTCCTGCGAGCCAGCGCTGGCTTCCGACGCTCACCTCGGTGGCGGGCAGCAGCGGGTTGTTCATCGCGTCCGGGACGTAGGAGCCCGGCAGGTTGGCGTTGAGCGGGTCGCCATCGGAGGAGACGGAGAGGAGCAGGAAGGTTGCCTGCGCGTCGAGGGCTCCGGCGTTGGCGATGGAGGGCTTGAGCAGGAACTGGGGCGGGAGCCCGGTTGCAGCGGCGACGAGGCCCACGCGGCGGAGGAAGGAGCGGCGGTCCATGGAGGGGTTTGGCTTCACAGTCCGACTCCAAGAACATCGGGAGAGACGCAGCCCATGACGAAGGCCGACTGGAGGGCGGTGATGGCGGTTGCGCCGGCATCGCGTGCCGCAGCGTAGTGGCCGAAGAGGGCGCTGACGGCGGCGCGGTGGCGCGGATGCGAGGGCGGCAGGCCCATGAGCTTTTCGACGATGCGGGAGAGCGTGAGCGCGGAGTCGTCGGCGGGGAAGAGCGCTGACGAGGAGGTGGAGACGATGGCCGGCAGCGTCGCAACGGTGCGGCAGAAGGCCTCGGCGGCTGCGAACTGGAAGAGGTTGGGATCGACGGTGATGAGGGGGGCCGCGGCGCCGCGGACGAAGGAGTCGGCGGGGATGAGGCCGAGCGCCGCGGAGACGCCGGACGAGGCGCAGACGTCGGTGGCGAGTCGCTGCTCGAGGAGGTGGCAGAAGGTCTGCTGGCGGGCGATGGCGATGCCGACGGGGTGGCTGCCTGACTGGAGCGTGGGGGCGAGGCCGGTGGTGAGGGGCGAGGTTATGACCTCGGCGACGAGGGTGCGGAACTGGTAGCCGCGCTCGCGGAAGACGGTGGCGATGCGCTGGAACTCGGGGTCTCCCTCGTCGCAGGCGGTGCCGTTGGCCCAGGCGCAGACATGCTGGGTCCAGGCGGTGGCGAAGCGGGGGTGCTCAGCAAGCGTCTCCGCGAAGCCGTCGAGCCCCTCGGCCTCCGATTGCACGCCGAGGAAGGCGAAGGAGGGCTGCAGCGAGGGGCCGGACTCGCGCGGGAACTGCGCGGTGGTCATGGCGGTGGAGAAGTAGAGCCGCATGGGGTCGATGAGGCGGTGACAGGCGTAGCAGTCGGTGCTCGCGATGGTGTGGGCAACATCGAGGCCGGCGTCGCTGGTGGCCTCGGTGGCGTCGCCGGCGGCGAGGCCGGCGCCAAGCGCTCCGATGAGGGCCTGGTGGGTGGTGACGCGGAAGTCGTTGTCGACGTTGGTGCGCCAGTTGATGCGGAAGCCGAGGGTGGAGAAGAAGCCGACACGGGGGACGCGGACGCCGATGGTCTGCGCGGTTCGGAGGGCGGCAACGTCGTAGAAGGGGGTGACGGCCTGGCCGGGGACAAGCTGCACGGTGCGGAAGTCGGTGTAGTCCTCGGGGCGGATGAGGGGCGCGTCGAGGTTGTAGGAGTTGGCGCTCTGGCAGGGGATGCGGCCGAAGAGCATGGGGAGCAGCGCAGTGCTGCTCACGGTGTAGCCGGCGCCGGAGGGGCTGGTGTTGATCACGCAGGTGCGGCCGGTGGGGGGCGGGAAGATCCAGCGCCTGTCGGCGGCGGCCTGCCCGTCGGAGGGCGGCGTGGCGCCGGACAGGGTGACGGTATGGGAGATCTGCCGCTCTGCGGCGAGCGTCTCGAACCAGGCGAGGATGACGAGCTCGGCGGTGCTGACGACGAACTTGCGGGTGGTGGCGATGTTGGGGAGCGGCTCGTTGCGGGCGACGACGCCCCAGGCGGTCTCGGCGGGCGAGGCGGCGATTGCGGCATCGAGCCGGCTGGATCGGAAGCGCTGCGAGCCGTCGAGGATGTCGAGCACCGAGCCCTGGAGCTGGGTGCGGAGAGCGACGGCGAAGAGGTCTTTGGCGGCGACCTCGAAGGCGTCGTCGCGGACCCAGCCGTCGACGAGGGTGCGGAGGCCGTCGGGGCCGCTGCGGGCGGTGGCGAGATCTTCGTCGGTCACAGAGCCGCCGTGGAGGAGCGCCTTGGCCTTGGCGACGGCGCTCTCGAGGGGCTGCGGCTCGAAGGTGGCGGCGGAGCCCTCTGCGGAACCCTCTGCGGAGGTGGCTGCAAGCTGCCGGACCCAGCCTTCGAGGCAGGCGACGTCGTCGGTCGACATGGCGGCGCCGTAGGGCGGCATGGGCGAGCCACAGTCGGTGGCGGCATCGTAGCGGGCCGGGTCGGTCAGGCGGAGGATGAGGCTCTGCGACGGGTCATCTGCGTCGATGATATCGGCGTGACAGTCGGGGCGGAGCGAGCGCTGGCCCACGAGGCGGCTCTCGAAGTCGTTTCCGACGAGCGGCGGGGTGCTCCGGTAGGCGTCGCCGTGGCAGCCGGAGGTGGTGCAGCCGTTGCGCTCGAAGAGAGCCTCGATTTCGCAGGGAGCGATCGTATCGGGGGCTGTTGCGGTGTCGACGCTGCCGTCCGCGTCGACCGTTGTCGAGGTGTCGGTCGAGGGCAGGCCACCCGTATCGAAGTTGTAGCCAGCGTCACCACCGCCCTCCGATGATCCCGAGCAGCCGATCGCGAGCAGCGCGAAGAGCAGCGGAAGACAGAGGATGTGGAGCGACTTTCGCATGGATTTTGCCTACCTGCGACGGGTTGCCGGAGCAAGCGCGGCGGAGGCCCGTGCAGGGATTGTCACGGAATGCAGAGACCGGTGTCGCAGGCGAGGCAGGCGGCGCCGTCGTAGAGCGAAGAGGTGCAGCTGTCGGGCGAGGTGCAGGCCGCGAGGGCGCTGAAGACGAGGTCGTCGAGGTAGAACATGCGGTCGTCGTTCGGGTAGTTTCCGGACGAAGTGAGCGTTGAGTACTGCCAGACAAACTCGTGCCGGCCGGCGGTCACGGGGACCGATGTGGTCTCCCAGAGCGTGGAGGCGCCGGTCCACGTTGCGATCGCTGTCGAGGGCGTGAGCACGGCGCCCGGATCCACGTAGAAGTAGGTGGCATCGTTCGTGGCCGTGCCGGTCGTCATGCGCCGGAGGTAGGCGAAGGAGAGCGTGCCGTCTGCCGGCAGGTCGATGCTGAGCCGCAGGATTCCCTGCCGACCGTTGCCCACGCGGCCAACCCGGGCCGCAGTGCTGCCGGGTGTGCGGGGCCGGTCGGTGGTGGTGGTCCAGAGCACCTGACCGGTGGTGGTGAAGAGCGAGAAAGCGTCGGGACGTTCGAAGTCGATCTGGCCAGGGTTGGTAAGGCCGCCGCACTCGCCGCCCGCGCAGAACTGGTTGCTGGAGGTGCCGCAGCTGGCGCAGTCGGGGCGGCCCGTCGAGACGCAGAGGCCGCTGTTGCAGGTGGCGTCGAGGCAGTCTGCGGTGTCGCCGTCGCAGGAGAGGCCGTCGGGGAGCGGCTGGGAGAGACAGCTGCCGGCGGCGCAGGTGGCGCCCATGCAGTCTGCGGCCTCGCTGTCGCAGCTGGCGCCGTCGACACGGAGCGGGCAGAGCTGGCAGTTGCCGCCGTCGTAGCCTTGGGCGCCGCAGGCGTCGCCGCCGCAGGCGGTGGCGTCGCCGGCCGCGATCACATCGATCCAGGCGGCGTTGTCGCCCACCGCGGCCGCGGCGCTGCGCGTGAAGCGCCACTCCATGTTGTGGCTGCCCGCAGCGAGCGGGTAGTTGGCGCTGGTCCAGGCCCGCTCGCCGCCAGCGCTGAGCTTCTCGACGCCGTCGACGAAGAACTTGAGCAGGTCGCCGGTACCGGCAGAAACGCGGTAGTCGAAGGTCACAGCTCCGGGCGAGGCGAGCGTTACGCCGGCGCGGAAGGAGCTGGTCGCGCCCGCCGCGATGGTGCCGCTGCGGTAGGCCATGCCACCCTGCGAGGGCGCGCTGGCGTCGCGGCTCCACGTGGCTGTTGAGCCGGGTGTGATGGCGGTCGTCACGCTGTCTTCAAAGTCCTCGAAGAGGCCCTCGGAGCCCACGCCGCCGCAGCGGCCGCCAACGCAGACGTCGGTGCCGCCCGCGCAGAGCGTGCAGTCGGGCGCCGGTGCGTCGCAGGCCACGCAGCTACCGCCGGAGAGCACGGAGATGCCGCAGGAATCGGCACCGCAGGCGTTGGAGCTTCCGATGACAATGTCGTCGATCCAGACCGCGTCGCTGCCGCCCGCGCTGGCCGCATCCTTGGCGTAACTCCAGGTGAGCGTGTGGACGCCGGCCGTGAGGGCTCCCTCGAAGCGGGTCCAGACGCCAAGGCCCGACCAGCGGCCCTGCTGGACGCCGTCGACCGAGAAGGTGAGGTAGTCGGCGTTGAGCTCGCTGCTGGTGAGCAGCCAGAAGGAGTAGGACTGGCCGGGGCCGGCCGTCACCGAGAGCGAAGCGGAATGGGTGGTGCTGACGGCCGTGATAGGCGATCGCAGCGAGGCGCCGCCAGACTGCCGGTTGGTGGTGTCGACGAACCATGTGTTGCCCGACATGGTGAAGGGGGTCGTCGCGGTGGAGCCCTCGAAGCCGTAGCGCTGGGCGCCCGAGATGCTCTGGCAGGTTCCGCCGCCGCAGAGGCCGTCGCCCGCAGCGCCGCAGATGGAGCAGTCGGCGACGGGCTGCGGCTGGCAGCGGCCGGCGACGCAGGAGGCTGCCTGGCAGTCGCTGAAGTCGGTGTCGCAGTTGGTGCCGTCGTCGAGCGGGACGGCGGAGCAGACGCCGTCGATGCAGGCGCCGGCGTTGCAGGCGTCGTCGAGGCCGGGGCAGGCTGTGCCATTGTCGACGGGGAAGCCGGTGCAGCTGCCGTCAACACAAGCGCCCACATTGCAGGGGTCGTCGGCGCCGACGCAGTCGGTGCCGTTGGAGACGGCCTGCGGGGCGCAGCGGCCGGCGGCGCAAACGCCCAGGTTGCAGTCGGTGGGGTCGTTCTCGCATGCGAGCCCCTCGAAGGAGAGGTCGCAGGAGACGCAGGCTGTGCCGTCAAAGACCGAGTCGCCGCAGGCATTTCCCGCGCACCGGTTGCCCGCGTCGGCGATGGTGATGTCGTCTATCCAGACCGCATCCGAGCCCACGGCGCCGCTGCCATCCTTGCGGTAGGCGAACTCGATGGTGGTGGCGCCGGCAGGCAGCGGACGGGTTACCTGGGTCCAGGCGGTGTCGCCGCTCCAGGTGGTGGCGTCGTCGGTGCCGTTGATGACGAGGAAGAGCTTATCGAAGCTCGATTCGCTGCTCGTCCGAAGCCAGAAGGTGAGGGTCGAGGCACGATCGAGCGTGAGGCTCAGCGTCGCACGCGACCGCTGGCTGTCGGCGATTGTCCCCGACTTCATCGCGGAGGTTCCGCTGTGGGGGGCGACGGTGCTGAGGGCCCAGGGCGTTGCCCCCTGCATGCGGAAGGCGGCGAGGTCTGCGGCATTCTCAAAGCCGTAGGCCAGGTCGCTGCTGACGCCGCCGCAGAGGCCGCCGGCACAGAACTCAGCGCCGCCGGCGCAGGTGGTGCAGTCGGAGAGCGGCGTGATGGCGCAGGTACCGTCGGAGCAGCTGCCCACGGAGCACTCCGAGCCCGACGCGCAGTTGGTGCCATTCTCCACCGGGTTGGCCACGCAGGCTCCGCTGAAGCAGCTGTTGCTGCTACAGTCGCCGGCGTCGGTATCGCAGCTCACGCCCTCCAAGGAGCTGTCGCAGAAGAGGCAGGTGGTGCCGTTGAAGATGCTGTCGCCGCAGGCGCCGGCCGCGCAGCCGCCCGCTGCCCCATTGGCGATGGAGAAGTCGTCGATCCAGACCGCATCGGAGCCCGAGGTAAGCGAACCGTCCTTGCTGTACTCCAGCTCCACCGTGACCGACCCCAGCGGTAGCGTGCGGACGACCTCGGTCCAGTCCACGATGCCCTGCCAGGTCGTCGCGTCGACCGTTCCGTTGATGTAGAGACGGAGCCTGTCGCAGCAGCTCTCGGTGCTGGTCTTGACCCAGAAGCGGAGCTCGGTCCCGGCGCTCGTGACGGTGGTGGTGAAGCGGGTGCGCGAGGTCAAGCTGGTGCCGGTCACACCGGATCGGAAGGCCGAAGGTGCATCGCGGCCCTCCGTTGCATCTGCGCTCCAGGGCGTGCCAGCGACCGTCGTGAAGGCAGCTGCGTCGGCCGCATCGGAGAAGTCGACCACCGTGGCGCCCGAGCCGCCGCAGACACCGCCGCCGCAGAAGTCGGTGCCGCCCGCGCAAGGTGTGCAGTCGGGAACCAGGGTGCTCCCGTCGCAGAGGCCGGCGCGGCAGGTCCCCACAGCGCACTCCGAACCGGCATTGCAGCTGGTGCCATTGGCGACGGGCTCGGGGATGCAGGCGCCCGCGCTGCAGCTTCCCGCGGTGCAGTCACCCTCCACGGTGTCGCAGGATGCGCCATCGGGCTGCGGCTCACAGACCACGCAGGAGGTGCCGTTGAAGACACTCTCGCCGCAGCCGTTGTCGACGCAGGCCGCCGCAGACCCGTTCCCTACAGAGATATCGTCGATCCAGACCGCGTCCGAACCCGCAACAGAAGAGCCATCCTTGCTGTACTCGAACTCCACCGTCACGGCACCGACCGGCAGCGTACGAACGACTTCTGTCCAAGGCGTTTCGCCGCTCCAGGTCGTCGAATCGAGAGTTCCATTGATGTACAGCCGGAGCTTGTCGAAGCCAGACTCAGTGCTCGTCTTCAGCCAGAATCGGAACTCGGTGTCGCCGCTCCTCACAGTGGTCGTGAATCGGGTGCGCGAGGTGGCGCTGGTGGCAGTCACGCCCGACCGAAGCGCCGGGGGCGCGTCATGGCCTTCGGCTGCGTCTAGCGTCCAAGGCGAGCCAGTTACTGTCGAAAAGTCGGCCAGCTCGGTCGCGTCGTCAAAGGCGTAGGCCTTGCCCGGCGGCAGGCCGCCACACGCGCCACCCGCGCAGAAGCTGCCGCCTTCGCAGGGGGTGCAGTCGGGGAGCGGCGTCGCGTCGCAGGTGCCGGTGGTCGGATTGCAGATGCCGGTCGAGCAGCCGCCCGCCGTGTCGGCACAGACCGTGGCCACGCCCGTGCAGGCGCCCGCCTGGCAGCTATCGCCGCTCGTGCACAGATTCGCGTCGTCGCAGAAGGTACCATCGAGGCGGGGGTAGAGGTCACAGATGCCGGTCGACGGATTGCAGACCGCTGCCTGGCATGCACCCTCGAGCGCCGTGCAGCTCACACTGCGGCAGAGGTCGACTACGCAGACCGAGGGCGAACCCGAGCAGGCAAAGCCGGCCTCCAGATTGCAGCGCACCGTGCAGCCATCGCCGCTGGTGGTGTTGCCATCGTCGCAGACCTCACCGGCCTCCATCACGCTGTTGCCGCAGACCGGCGCAAGGTCGGTCGCCGTGCAGATGCTCGGCTCGCCAACGCAGCCAAAGTTGGGCTCCACAAAGCAGGCCGAGTTGCAGCCGTCGCTGTTGTCGGTGTTGCCGTCGTCGCACCGCTCGCCGGGGCGGACGAGGCCGTCGCCACAGCGGGGTGGGCCGGGGTCGGTCGTGTCGGCGGTCGTGTCGGTCGTGTCGCCCGAGCCGCTCGAATCCTCGATGACATCGGCGTCGCCCGAGCCGCCTGTGTCGGTCACCGTCGTGTCACCCGAGCCGCCCGTGTCTTCAATCGTGCCTGTGTCGCCCGAGCCGCCCGTGTCTTCGATCGTGCCCGTGTCTTCCGCAGCAGCCGTGCAGACGCTCGGCTCGCCAACGCAGGCGTAGCCAGCCTCAATCTCACAGGAGGAGGAGCAGCCATCACGGCCGCGGCTGTTGCTATCGTCGCACTGCTCGCCCTCATCGATGGCTCCATCGCCGCACTCCGGCGCTGCAGCGGCGCGGAGCGTCTCTTCGCCGCAGGCTGCGAGGAGCCAGGCGGTCAGTGCAAGCAGGAGCAAGCCGCTGGGACGGAGCGCGGCAGCAGAGGCGGAGGTCGGGCGATGGTTCATCGGAGGTCCAGCAGCAGAGGTGCGTGGGGGTGCCGACAGCGCAGGGCGCCGCCAGAAGACCGCCCCCTACACTACCAGATCGGGCCCGCGCTGCCAGATTCGAACAGAAAACTCAGCCCAGCGGCTCCAGCACCGCGAGCAGCTGGCCGCCCTCCACCTGCTGCCCTTCGACCGCAGAGAGGACCACCACACGGCCCGCCTCCGGCGCCGAGATGGTCTGCTCCATCTTCATCGCCTCCATGACCAGCAGCGCCTGTCCGCGCACCACCGTGTCGCCCACCGCGACCGCCACCTTGACCACCTTGCCTGGCATGGGCGCGACACATCCACCCTCCACCTTGCGCGAGGCAGGGTCGATGAAGCGGGGCACCTCACGGAGCATCACCTCTTCGCGGCCCAGATGGACAAACACCTGCTCGCCCCGCTGCACGACGCGCAGCGAGCGGCGCCAGCCCTCGGCCGACTCCACCACCAGCCGGGCACCGTCGCGCGAGACCAGCCGCCAGCTCCCCGAGACATCGCCAACCGTCCAGACGAAGCGGCCATCGCGCTCGAGGGTGTAGACCAGCGTGAGCTCCTGCTCGCCCACCGTGTAGGCCTGCCGATGACCCGTGCCGCGCAGCAGCCGGAAGCCCGCCTGCAGCCCCGGAACCGGCATCTCAGCAGCCCGCTCCAGCGTCCCCGCAAACCCCGCCGCTGCAACCGCCCGCGCGAGCGTCTCGGCAGAGCCACCCTGCCCCAGCAGCTCCGCCTCGTGCTGCGTGATGAAGTGGGTGTGGATGGCCCCTTCGCGGTAGGCAGGATGCTCGAGCACCCGCAGCAGGAAGGCGCGGTTGTTGGCCGTGCCCATCGCCGACATCTGCTCCAGCGAGCGGACCATGCGGCGGCGGGCCTCTTCGCGGTCGCGGCCCCAGGTGATGACCTTGGCAATCATCGGGTCGTAGTCGTTCGGGATCTGTGAGCCGCCCTGCACGCCGGTATCGACGCGGAGCCCTTCGACCTCGGGCAGGAACCAGTCCACCACGGGCCCACCGCCCGGCAGGAAGCCCTTCTCCGGGTCTTCGGCGTAGAGCCGGCACTCGAGCGCCGCGCCCCGCGAAACCAGGTCGCTCTGCGCGAAGGGCAGCGGCGCCCCCTCGGCGATGCGGAGTTGCAGCTCCACGAGGTCGAGCCCGGTCACCAGCTCGGTGACGGGATGCTCCACCTGCAGCCGCGTGTTGACCTCCAGGAAGTAGAAGGCGCCATCGGGGGCCGTGATGAACTCCACCGTGCCGGCGTTGAAGTAGCCGATGGCCTTGCCCGCGGCGACGGCGGCGGCCCCCATCTTCTCGCGCAGCTCGGGCGTGAGGAAGACCGAGGGCGACTCCTCAATGACCTTCTGGTGGCGGCGCTGGATGGAGCACTCGCGCTCAAAAAGATGCACGAGGTTTCCGTGCCGGTCGCCGAGGATCTGGATCTCGATGTGGCGGGGCTCATCCACATACCGCTCGATGATGAGCGTATCGTCGCCGAACGAGCTCAGCGCTTCGCGCTTCGCGCCGGCCACCGCCTCGGCCAGCGCACCGGCCTCGCGCACAACGCGCATGCCCTTGCCGCCACCACCTGCGCTGGCCTTCACCAGCACGGGGAAGCCGAGGTCGAGCGCCTTCGCGCAGAGCGTCGCGTCGGACTGATCGGCGCCCGCGTAGCCAGGCACCACCGGCACGCCATGCATCGAGACGAGCTCCTTCGCCGCCTTCTTGCTCCCCATCGCGGCGATCGAGGCAGAGCTCGGTCCCACGAAGATAATGCCGGCCTCTTCGCAGGCCGCCGCGAACTCGGCCCGCTCCGACAGGAAGCCGTAGCCGGGATGGATGGCGTCGGCACCCGTCAGCTTCGCCGCGGCGATGAGCTTCTCGATGACCAGATAGGACTCGCGCGACGGCGCAGGCCCGATGCGGACCGCCTCATCGCAGGCCGCCACATGGGGCATGTCGGCATCGGCATCGGAGAAGACCGCGACGGTCGCAATGCCAAGCCGGCGCGCGGTGCGGGCAATGCGGACCGCGATCTCGCCCCGGTTGGCAATCAGCAGTTTCTGAATGGGTGCAGCGTTCATGAAGTGACCTCATTTGCAGCGCCGGCCCAGAGCCTGCGCAGTGCAGCGGTTAGTGACGGAAGACACCCCAGCTCATCGTCCCCTCGACCGGCGCCGAGTAGGCGGCCGACAGCGAGAGGGCGACGACGGTGCGGGTGTCGCGCGGGTCGATGATGCCATCATCCCAGAGGCGTGCCGTGGCGAAGAGCGGACCCGACTCCGACTCCACCTGGTGCTCGATCATCATCTTGATGAGCTTCAGGTTGTCTTCGTCCACCGCCTCGCCCTTCTTCTCGGCCGCCTCGCGCTTGATGATCTCCATCACGCCGGCGAGCTGTCGGCCGCCCATGACGCTGATGCGATGGTTGGGCCAGGTGAAGAGGAAGCGGGGCTCGTAGGCGCGGCCGCTCATCGCGTAGTTTCCTGCGCCGAAGCTGCCGCCGATCATGATGGTGATGGCCGGCACGGTGCTGTTCGAGACCGCGTTGATGAGCTTGGCGCCATGCTTGATGATGCCCTCCTGCTCCACCTTCTTGCCGACCATGAAGCCGGTGATGTTCTGCAGGAAGAGGAGCGGGATGTTGCTCTGGTTGCAGAGCTGGATGAACTGCGCGCCCTTGTTGGCCGACTCCGAGTAGAGCACGCCGTTGTTGGCGAGGATGCCAACGGGGTAGCCGTGGATGTGGGCCCAGCCGCAGACCAGCGTGCTGCCGTAGAGCGGCTTGAACTCGCTGAAGCGGGAGCCGTCCACAATGCGGGCGATGACCTCGCGCGCCTCGAACGGGACGCGCAGATCGGTCGAGGCGATGCCGAGCAGCTCCTCTGCGCTGTAGCGGGGCTCCTCGACTTCGCGCTCGAGCGGACGGGACGCCTTGCGCCAGTCGAGGTGGGCCATGATCTCCCGACCGAGCCGGATCGCGTCGGCCTCGTCCACCGCGAGGTAGTCGCTCACACCCGAGACCTTGCTGTGCATCTCGGCGCCGCCGAGCTCCTCGTGGCTCGAGACCTCGCCGGTCGCCATCTGCACCAGCGGCGGACCTGCGAGATAGACCTGCGCCTGCTCCTTCACCATCACGGTGTAGTCGCTCATGCCGGGGATGTAGGCGCCGCCGGCCGTCGAGGAGCCAAAGACGAGACAGACCGTCGGGAGTGCCTCGCGCGAACGGCGGGTGATGTCGCGGAAGCCGCGGCCGCCGGGCACGAAGATTTTGCTCTGGTTCGGCAGGTCGGCACCCGCCGACTCAATCAGGCTCACCGACGGCAGCCGGTTCTGCTCGGCGATCTGCCCGAGTCGGTTGCTCTTCTGCACGCCGAGCTCCGAGACCGCGCCCCCCTTCTGCGTGGCATCGCTGGCGGTGACCACGCACTCCACGCCCGAGATGACGCCGACGCCACCAATGATGCCGGCACCGCTGCTGTGGTCCTTCACCTCGTGGCCGGCCAGCGCGCAGATCTCGAGGAAGGGTGCGTCGCGGTCGAGCAGCAGCTCGATGCGCTCGCGCGGAAGCAGCTTGCCGGCAGCCTTGTGCCGCTCCTGATAGCGGGCGCCGCCACCGGCCAGCGCGAGCCGCTGCGCGGCCGCCACCGTCTCAAGCGCGGCGAGGTTGCCCGCCTCGTTGGTGCGATAGGTCTCGCCCGTCACATCCACCTGACTCTGCAGCACCGGGTAGGCCTGCAACAATCCTCGGCTTTTTTCATGCATCGCAGACTCCTCGCAACGACCCGATTCTCCGACCTACTCCGCCTGCAGCGCCGCACGCACCTCGGCGGGCGTCGCAGGCTCACGACCCACCTCGCGCGCCATCTTCACGATCGCCTCGATGAGCGCGCCGTTGCCGGTCGTCTTGCTCCCGTCCGGCAGGTAGAAGGTGTCCTCCACGCCGGTCCGGAGGTTGCCGCCCAGCTCCGCGGTGGCGCGGTGCAGCTTCCAGACCTCTTCGCGGCCGATGCCGATGGTCTGCCACTGGGTGCCCGGCTCGAGCTCGGCGAGCAGCAGCGGGAGCCACTCCGCCTTGCCCGGCATGCCGCTCTCCACGCCCATCACGAAGGAGACATGGGCCGGCGCACGGAGCAACCCGGCCCGCTGCAACAGCCCCACGCTCCGCACGATGCCGGTGTCGAAACACTCACACTCCGGCACGATGCCGTTGGCATACATGTGGGCCAAGAAGGCCTCGATCTTGGCGATCGGGTTGTCGAAGAGCATGGGCGGCCAGGCCCACTTCCCGTCCGACTTCAGCTTCAGGTAGTTGAGCGTGCCGGCGTTCATCGCCGCCATCTCGGGACGGGTCGCATCGAGGCAGGCGAGTGGGCCGGCGATGTCGGCACCGACCACGCCGGTCGTGTTGTTGATGATGACGCCAGGGCAGGCCTCACGGATGGCCGCCACGATGGCCGAGGCCACCTCGGGCTCCCAGGTGGGCAGGAAGCCCATGCCGGGCTCCTGCCGGCGGAAGTGCACATGCATGATGGAGGCACCGGCATCGAAGGCCTCCTTGGCCGACGCAGCCATCTCGGCCGGCGTCACCGGCACGGGTTGCTGCGCGGGGTTGGTGAGCACGCCCGTGAGCGAGCAGGTGACTACGACCTTGTTCTTGTCCATCTCATGCCTCCGCTAGGCGGTTTGCTCTCATCGGACGGGTATTGCTGCGCCGTTCGACCGTCAACGAGGCTGTCAGGGCTTCGACCGACGGCGCGGCCCCTGATCGGCCCCATCCTTCGGCGCCAGCACAGCGCGCATCACATCGCGCAGGCCGCACTCCGACAGGAAGTTCTCGGCCTGGGTCTGCCCCTCACGCGTCTGCAGCATCTGGGCCACGCTGAGCGCCAGCCCGCGCACCCGCGCCACCTGGAGCTCCGACCGGCCGCCGCGAAGCGCCAGCGCCACCACCTGGTCGGCCGATACCTCTACCAGCCGCGCTGCTGCGTCCCCCGTTGCGGGTGCCAGCTTGTGACCCTGCTCGATCCAGTAGCCCCACGAGCGCGGCGCACGACCAAGCTCCGCAGGAAGCCGCGGCTTGCGGGTCCAGAGCTGCTCCAGCTCGAGCGCGCTCCGGTGCGGCAGCCGCGCCTGCCGCTGCGACGCGGTCGCCACCGTGTAGGTGACCAGCGCTGCCGCCATCGACGGCTCGCCCTGCCAGCCATCCAGCCCGAGCGAGAAGACCAGCTCCGCCGCCGTCGCATGACGACCCGCCAGCAGCAGCGCCAGCAGCAGCGCCACATCGGGCGTATCGCCCCGCTGGATCAAACCTGCGAGCGCAAGCTCCGTCTCTGCCGCAACGGCACCCATATGGCCCGCGGCCTCCGCGGCCTCGAGCAGCAGCGCAAGCCGCTCCTCGGTCGCAGCCCCGCGCCAGGCTTGGCAGGCCGCGTCCCAGCCCAGGCGCGCCTCGCCCGAGGCCAGCGCTCGGCAGATGCGCGACTCCACGCTCCCCGCCACCTCGCCGCGGCGAACAACCGAGGGCCCCGCAGCGACCGCACCCTTCGAAACCACGCCCGGAGCGGGCGCCGACTGCACACGGCGGATGAGCACCGCAGGCTCGCGGCGCGGCGCCTCTGTGCGCACCTCCGCAGGCTCCGACAGGCCACGCCCGGGCCGCTTCTGCACCGTCGGCAACGAGGTCGGCATCATCTGCGCCGCAGGGCCGCGCACCAGCGGCCGCACCGTCACGGTAGGCGGACGGAGCGACGGAATCGACATGAAGCCGGGCGCGCCCGTCGGAGGCATGAAGGCGGGAATCGCGCCACCGCTGAGCGAGGGCCCGAGCGAACGCAGGCTCTCACCCGGCGCCATCAGCGAGCCGCCTGTTCCCTCCGCATCATCCTCTTCGAAATCGTCTGTGTCGGGTGCGGCGACCGCCTCGGGGAGCTCCTCGTCGTCGAAGTCGAGCTCGGCCTGCGAGCGCGGCAGCATCGTTGCCTCGTCCTCCTCGTCGTCGCCCTCCTCTTCCTCGTCGTCATCGCCCTCGTCGTCCTCGTCATCGTCTTCCATTCCGAGGAAGGGATCGTCGAAGTCGAGCTCCTCCTCCTCGTCCCACTCCTCCACCTCGAGGCCCGACTCCGCCGTGAAGCTCGCCACATCGTTGGCCAGCCGGACGGCCACCGCGACGGCCTCTTCGTAGACTGGCCCGAACAGCGTCGCCGTCTCCATCGGGAGCCGCCACGAGGGTGGCTGCGCGAGACGCTGCAGGATGAAGAGCGGCTGCTCCGCCGGCTTCACCGAGAAGGAGATCGACTCGATGCCCTGCATGGCCCGGTTGAACCGGTCCGGCACCATCTCGCTCACGGGCATGCCGCGCTGCTCCTGCGCCGCGACGTTGGCAGAGGCCTCGACCGAACGTGCGCCCTCCTCGCCGAACCAGACGCGCCGGAAGGCACCGATGAGCGACTTCCGCTCGATGCCGCGGAGCTGCCAGATGAGGAAAGGATCGCTCTCCAACGCCTCGGCGAAGGCATAGTGGACCGCCGCGATGTGCTTGCAGGGACGCGCCTTGTCCGGGCAGTTGCAGGAGCCGAGCATCTCCGAGTTCCGCGCGGGGAAGAGGCTCAGCGAGAAGGCACGGAAGGCCTCCTCCATGCCGGGCGGCATCGTCCCTGCGAGCAGGAAGGCCGGGTAGTAGGCCCGCTCGCCAAGCGCGAGCAGCAGCCGCTCCGAATCCGACTCGCGGAAGGGCGGGATTTCGATGGAGGTCGAGTAGGGCTTCGCCCGCGAACCCTGCACCCGCGCCGTGATCTTCCCCGCGTGCACCTGCAGCTGCATCACATGGCCCTTCTCCGCGTAGTCTTTGCCGCGCGGGAGCCGGTTCTGCCAGGCGGTCGAGAGCCGCTCGAGCGCCGTGATCCAGGCCGTCCCCCAGCCCGTGTTGCCATACCGTCCGAGCGTCATTGGCCGGCCTCCGTTAGGTCATCCACCGCGGCCGTCGCCTGCAGCGAGAAGATCTCGCTCAGCTCGTCGTCCGACATCTCGGTGATCCAGGCCTCGCCCTCGCCGATGACCGATTCGGCCAGCGACCGCTTCGACTCCAGGATCTCATCAATCTTCTCTTCGACCGTCCCGGTCACGATCATCTTGTGTACCTGCACATCACGCGTCTGACCCAACCGGAAGGCCCGATCTGTCGCCTGGTTCTCGACCGCGGGATTCCACCAGCGATCGAAGTGGAAGACATGGTTGGCCCGCGTCAGATTGAGGCCCGTACCACCCGCCTTGATCGACAGAATGAGGATCGGCGACGCGTCGGGATCGGTCTGGAAGGTTGACACCATCTCGTCCCGCTTCTCCGCCACCACACCGCCATGCAGGAAGGGCACCGCCACCTTGAGCTGCGCCCGGAAGTGCTCCACCAGCAGGTCGCCCATCTCACGATACTGGGTGAAGACGAGCGCGTGGTCGCCCTCTGCGATCACCTCCTCCAGCATCTCGGTCAGACGGGCCAATTTGCCCGAGCGACCGGTCAGCTTGCCCTCCCGCTCCTTGAGGTAGTGGTCGGGGTGGTTGCAGATCTGCTTGAGCGCCGTGAGTAGCGCCAGGATGTTGCCCCGGCGCTTTAGCCCGCTCGTGCCGCTGATGCGCGCCATCGCCATGTCGACGGTCGCCTGGTAGAGCGTCGCCTGCTCCCGCGTGAGCGTGCAGTAGACCTTGTACTCCTGCTTCTCGGGCAGGTCCTGGATGACGTTCGGGTCGGTCTTGAGCCGCCGCAGCACGAAGGGGCCGACCATCTTCTTGAGCGTCTCGCGGGCCTTGGCATCGCCAAACCGCTCGATGGGCACGGCGAACTTGCGACGGAACTCACCCAGGCTGCCGAGCAGGCCGGGGTTGGCGAACTCGAGGATGGACCAGAGCTCGGCGAGACGGTTTTCGACCGGCGTACCCGTCAGCGCGATGCGATGGTCGGCGGGAATCGACCGCACCGCCACAGCCTGCTGCGCCACCGGGTTCTTGATGTTCTGTGCCTCGTCCACCACCAGGTGGGACCACTGCTTGGTGCCGAGCAGCTCGGCATCCATGCGGGCCATCACGTAGGTTGTGAGGACCACCGAGGCCCCCTTGCAGAGCCGCTCGAGCTCCGTCGCAGAGCCGGCCCGCGTGCGACCATGATGGCGCACGACACGCAGGCCCGGCGCAAACCGCCGCAGCTCGTGCTCCCAGTTGCCCAGCACCGAGGTCGGACAGATAAGCAGCGCAGGTGCGCCATCGCCGCCTGTCTTGGCGCGGTGATGGAGCAGCAGCGCGATGATCTGGATGGTCTTGCCCAATCCCATGTCGTCGGCGAGGCAGGCGCCAAAGCCCGACTCCGCTGTCTGCGCGAGCCAGGTGAGGCCACGCTGCTGGTAGGGACGGAGCTCGCCAACGAAGCCGGCCGGAGCATCCACAAGGGAGCTCGCCTCGCGGTCGCGGAGCGAGTCGATGAGCGACTTGATGTTGCCGCTCGCCACCACATCGATGACCCCCTGGTCGGTCGCAAACTCGCCGGCCAGCGCCACCGAGATGGCCGCCGCACGGTCCATCGTCCCGGTGTCCTTCTTGCCGTGGAAGAGGTTCTCCATCATCGCGAGCTCGGCGGGGTCTACCGCCAGCCACTCGCCACGCCACTGCACGAGCGGCTGCTTCATCGCCGCGATCTCGCGGAACTCCTCTGCGGTCAGCTGGTGATCGCCGACTGCGACCTGCCACTGGAAGGCAACCACCGCATTCATGCCAACCTTGGAGGGGCCCCGGTTCCAGCGCTCCTCCATGTCGCCCACCTGGAGCTTCAGCTTGAGCCGCTGCTGCCCCTCGTTGCGGAGCTCCTTAGGCACGCGCACCGAGGCGCCGAGCTGCGACAGCATCGGGCCGGCCTGCGAGAAGAACTCCCAGGCCTCTTCGGTAGAGAGCACCACGCCGCGCGGGCAGCGCTCATGCAGCGACCGCCCGATAGGGCCGAAGACCCGCGCGCTCTCGCCGAGCGAGATGAGCAGGCTCTCGTGCGGCTGCACGAACCGCTTATCGCCAACCATCATCTCGAAGGCCGCCGTCTGCCAGACCGTGCCGGCGTCGATGCGGCAGCTCGGGTCCTCGTTGGACTCCAGCATGAACCGCAGGAACCAGGCGTCGCGCGCCCCGTCGGTCTCTGCCGACATCCCCGGCACCTCCAGATGGTAGGCCACCGCGTAGCTGTCGCCCGGCGTGCCGCGCGGACGCACAGGCGCCGTCCAGCGGGCCAGCTCTGCAGCAAGCGGCTGCTCGACGAGTCCCGCGGTCTCCATCACAGGATCGACCGCCGTTAGACCATACCGCCAGCGGAGCTCCCAGGGCGCGAGCTCGCGGTTGTCTTTGCGAGGCCGGTCCTTGGAGGTCGAGGGCATCGCCTCGCGGCACATCGCATCGGCAGCAGCATCGAGGAAGGCCCGCAGCAGCGCCTCGGGCTGCCAGACGGTCGACATCGGCGTGACCGACTTCCTCCGGCGCCGACGGCGGTTGCCCCGCTTCTTCCGCTTGCGCGCCGTGTCGTGCGCCTGCCCATCGTTCATCACCACCGCGTGGCCCGCCAGCGGCAGCGACCGCTCCAGCATCGCAAGCCGCTCGCGCGACGCGGGGCTCAGCACCGTCATGCCCCAGCGCGCCACCAGCTGGCCCTTGTCGCTCGTCTCGATCAGCGGAACCATCTCGCCCGCCGCGACCATCTCTACCGCCAGCTTCGCCGCCATCGCCCAGATGCGCACCGAGTCCGACACCTTGCGCTGCGCCGCCTCTGCCAGGTCCATCCGAACCAGCGTCCGGATGGTCTCATACATGGGAAGCCGGATGCCCCAGATCTCCGCAATCTCCCAATCTTCCGTCTTGTTCCGCTGCGGCGTCGGGATGACCAGATCGGCCTTCTCCGGACGCTGCTGCGACTTGCCGCGACGCAAGAGCCGGAGCGCCGACATCGCACGTCGCGCCTGCTCCTCACCCCGAGGCGGCATGCACCAGAACATCAGTCGCCCCGTATGCGAACCTTCGTATCGGGGAATGAAGGTCGCCTGCAGCGACCGCAGATCAGCACTAGACATCCCACCTCGCATCACGCTTCGCACCGGCTGCTGCCGTGCGTCGCCGAATTCGAACCACATAGGCCTCCAGCCAGGCCGTCGTATCGACGCCGGCGCGGAGCACCACCACACCCTCGCTGCTGACCTCCAGAACCGCCGGGCCAAGAACATGATCACGCCGCACCGCGGCGGCCTCCTCGGGCCCCGCCAGCCGCACCCAGGCCGAGGCTGCGCGCACCGTCACAGAGCCCTCCGGCAGCACCGGCGCGCGACGGAACTCAGGCTCCGCCGCCTGCGCCAACCGAAAGACCATCTGCGGAGCCTGCTGAAAGTGCATCTGCGGAGCATCGAACACCTCGGCACCTCGCCGCGCGCGCCGGAGCACCGGCGTCTGCACCGGCGCAGATGCCGGCGCCTCCGCGAAGAAGGCATTGATGGGCGCATCGGAGCTCCACTCCGAGGCAGGCTCCGAACGACGCGGGGTGCTCCGCTCCGATGAGGGCTCCGAACGGCGCGGCGAACGACGCGCCACCGCCGATGTAGCCGCCGGCAGCCGCTCCAGCACCGCCCCGATCTGCGCCACCAACTCCAGCGGCACCACCAGCCGGCCTGCGCCATCCTTGGGCGTCAGCGCCACCCGGAAGACCAGCCCCTGCTCCCCCGCGGCGCCCTCTGCCAGCGTCACCACCGGCAGCGGCGCCTCTGCAGGATTCCGCACCTTCGACGCGGGCAGCGGCGCCGCTTCGAGCGCCTCCTGCAGCAGCGCCCGATCGGCCGGCCGTAGCCGTGCAACCCGCGCCTCGAGCTCCTCAGGCGCGCGCAGCCGCGCAGCTGCGTCGAGCACCCACTCCACCTGCGTCGTCCGCGGCCCCACCTCCAAGCTCCGGCCCAGCGTGTGCGAGGCCTCCGGCGTGAGTCGCGACAGCAGCGTCAGCAGGCAGCCACGCTCGCCCGGCAGGTTGGGCGCCAGCGCTACCGCCAGCTCCTCCTGCACCTCGTAGCCCGACGCAGATGGCCAGAGCAGGCCGAGCTCCACAAAAGTGAGCGGATCCGCAAGCTCCTCCTCGTCCATCTCCTCCATCGGCGATGCGCAGATGCGCACCAGATCCCGCTGCAGCTTCTGTGTCGAGCAGGCCTCCAGCACACAGGTCGCAACACGCAGCGAACGCATCCCCTCGGCAAGCGAACGCACCTCCGCAGAGGGCGCCTCAAGCCGCGAGGCGAGCGCCGAAAGCGCGGTCGGCGACAGCCGCTGAAGCAGCGCTAGCGCACGCATGCAGCACTCCTACCCATGCACCACCTCAATGCCTTCCAGCAGCTCGTTCAAGAGCGCCTCCAACTCCTCCACCGCCACCTCTGCGGGAACCACAAAGCGGCGCTGGTCGAGCCGCTCCGACAGGTAGCCCGCAAGCCGCGGCTCCTGCGCCATCCGCTCTGCAAGCGGCCGTGTCGTCACCGTCACCACTGCGCTCACCGCGCCATGTGCGGGGAACTCGAACGGCGACACACGCTCCACCACCGCCCGCTTGGCACGCGCGGGCCGCTTGCCCACCGCCTGCGCCACCTCCCGCGCCGCAACTTCGTGCACCCCATCCCGCTTCGACAGCAGAAACTTCGCACCACCGGCGAAGGGCTCCACGGAGACCCCCGTCAGCTCCCGAACAGGCAACGGCAACCGCTTCTGCGACACCGCACCGAGCTCCTCCATCCCCGCCGTCGGCGCGGCCAGCAGCCACGCGTGCAGCGACAGCACCAGCTCCACGCGACGGCTCCGCTGCGGCAGCCCCACAGCCTCCGCCAGCAGGCGAAGCGAACCTTCGTCACACCGCGACAGGAGCGTCAGCGACCAGCCCCGCTCCACCTCCGCGCGACCCTGCTCCAGCACCACCAGCTCCGCCGGCAGTGAGACGCCACCGGCCGCCGCCACCAGCAGGCTCCGAGAGGCCAGCCAGCTCGCCATCTCCTCCATCCCAAGCTCCGGCAAGAGCGGCACACAACCCTCCTCCAACAACCGCACATAGAGCGGCGCAGCGCCGTCGGCGCAGACCCGCTCGTAGAGCTGATCGCGTACAGCAGTCGAAAAGAGAGACTCGGCCATGACGCGCGGTGAGCCGCAAGGCACACCCCAGCGCAAGGCACTGAGCTCTCTCATCGCCGCTGAAAGGCTGGAGAGGTGCTCGATGATTCGCATGCAGTGAATAAGAGATTGCTCGATCGATTTTCGGACGAGTCACCCCCGGGCCGACTCACTCCGTCTTGAGGACCCCAGCCCGCCTCCGGATAACCCATCGGCGGCCCGAAAGCCCAACAACGCTGCCATTTGCAGCAACCCGAGGCCTTGTCAACGGACTTTGCGCCCTACGACGCCTCGCCGCTCCCAGCCAGGTGGGTCCGGTAGAGCTTCGCGTAGGCCCCGTTGTCGTCCAAGAGCTGCTCGTGGCGACCTCGCTCCAGCACCGCGCCATGACCGAGGACAAGAATCTCGTCGGCCTCCCGGATGGTGCTCAGACGGTGCGCGATCGCAATCGTGGTGCGGCCCCGTGTGAGGTTCCGCAGCGCCTCCTGGATCACCATCTCGGTGCTCGTATCGACGTTGGCGGTCGCCTCATCCAGGATGAGCACAGGCGGGTTCCCGACCAGCGCCCGCGCGAAGCTGAGCAGCTGGCGCTCGCCCGTCGACAACGTCCGGCCGCCCTCGTCGAGCGACCCGTCGAGACCGCCCAAACGCTCCACAATGGCGCGCGCGGAAACAGCCTCCACACACTTCCACACCGTCGCATCATCCACCGCACGACCGAGCGTGATGTTGTCTCGCACGCTGCCTGCAAAGACCACCACATCCTGCGGCACAATCGCGATGGAGCTCCGCAGCGCATTCAGCCGGTATTGGCGCACATCGACGCCATCCACCAGCACCTCGCCGCCGCTCACATCGTAGAAGCGGGAGATGAGGTGGGCCACGGTCGACTTGCCTGCGCCCGTGTCGCCCACAAGCGCCACCATCTGCCCAACCTGCGCCGTGAAGGTGATGCCCTTGAGCACCTCCTCTTCGCGTCCCGCATACCGGAACCGCACCTCGTCAAAGACCACCTCACCGCGGCTCGGCGCGACCGTCACAGCACCCTCGGAAGGACCGTCGTTCATGCCGACCTTCTCATCCAGAATTTCCATGATCCGCTCGCCCGAGGTCAGCGACTGCTGCACCAGATTGAACTTCTCCGTCAGGTTCCGGATGGGCACCCAGAGGCGCGATGTGTATTGGATGAAGGTCAGCAGGACGCCCACCGTGATGATGCCCTCCAGCACCCGCTGGTAGCCGAGCCAGAGCACCGCAGCCGTCGCGAGCGAGCTCGTCAGCATCATCGCAGGGCGGACCCAGGCCCAGGGCCGGACCATGCCCACCTGCGCCGTCTGATGCGCCTCGGTCAGCGAGCGATACTCCGCAGCACGCCGCGGCTCCCGCCGGTAGAGCTGGTTCTCCCGCATGCCCGCCAGGTTCTCAGCAAGCCACCCGTTCATCCGTGAGACAACCGCCGAGTTCGCGCGCAGCGCAGGACGAACCATGCGCTGGTAGAGGCGCGAGATCAGCACAAGCGCCGGCACCACGAGGAGTAGCATCGTGCCGAGCAGCGGGTCGATCGTGAACATCACGCTGTAGAGCACCAGCACAAAGAGGATGTCGCGCATGCCCTGCGCAAAGGCATCCGAAAAGAGCTCCGAGAGCGATGCGACATCGAAGGTGGTCCGGTTCACCAGACGGCCCACCGGGTTCTTGTGAAAGAAGCCCATGTCCATCGAGGTGATGTGGGCGAAGATGTCGACCCGGAGGTCGTGCAGGATGAGCTGGCTCAGCTTCTGCACCCAGTAGGAGGTGGCCACCGCCACGCCAAAGCGGAGCAGCCAGAAGAGCAGCGACATCACGCCGAAGTAGGTGATGAGCGCAGCCGTATCGGTCGGCACCCGATCCACCGCCGAGAGCGCCACCTCGCCGATGGCGTCGAGCAGGTGATCGAAGGCGCGCGGCGTGCGGCTCGTGACGCCCGAGGCACGGTCCATCGCCAGCCCCACAATGTAGGGCGGGATGGTCATCGCCAGCGCCTCGATCACCGCCATGAAGACGCAGACAGACGCCAGAAGCCGGTGCGGGCGCAGGTAGCCGAGCAGCCGCTTGAGCAGCTGCAGATCGCGGCCTGAAACCTCTACCTTCTCCTCTGCCAGCATGTGGGCCAGCACGGGGTCGCGAGAGACCGCGATGGCCTCCGCTTCGAGCTTCGAGACTGCCGGCTTCTGCGCGCTCATTCCGACACCGCCTCTTTCGTCTGCTCATGCGCAATCTCGGCGTAGTGTCCGCCCTGCGCCAGCAGCGCCGCGTGGGTGCCACGCTCGATGACTTTGCCCGCCTCTAGCACGAGGATTTCGTCGCACTGCTCGAGCGCCCGCACCCGATGCGAGATGATGATGCCCGAGCGACCCTCGAAGACTGTTCGGAGCTGCTCCAGAATGCGGGCCTCGGTGCGCGCATCGACGGCGCTCAGGCAGTCGTCCAGCACCAGCATGCGGGGGTCGGCGCCGATGGCGCGCGCAATCGCCAGCCGCTGCCGCTGACCACCCGAGAGGTTCACGCCCCGCTCGCCGAGCAGCGTGCCGTAGCGCTTCGGAAGCTCCTCAATCTCCTCTGCGAGCGAGGCCAGTCCGGCGAGCCGCGCAGCCTCCGAAGCGCGCGAATCCGAGCCGCCTGCCGTCTCTGCGTCGAGCCCCATCAGCAGGTTGTTCTCGATGGTGTCGCTGAACAGAAAGGTGTCTTGCGGCGCGACCACAATCGACCGCCGGAGCGACGACAGCGTGTAGTCCCGCACATCGCGACCATTCACAAAGATGGTGCCGGCCGGCGGCTCGTAGATGCGGGTCAGCAGCATGGCCAGCGTGCTCTTGCCGGAGCCCACGCGACCCGTGACGCCGAGCAGCTTGCCGGGGGCCAGCACGAAGCTCACGCCGTCGAGCGCTGCGGCCTGTTCGGGAGCCGCAACAGCAACCTCCCGCTCCTCGGTTCCGATCTCTGCCGCGCCGCGTGCCGCATAGCCGAAGGTCAGCCCGCGCACCTCGATCGCGACCGTGCCGTCGAGCGCGATGGCTCCCTCCACGTCGCCCACCTCGGGCTGCTCCGACATCACCTTGTCGAGCCGCTTCAGCGACGCTCTGCCGCGCTGCCAGAGCGAGACAGCCCAGCCAAACCCGACCATCGGCCCGCTCAGAAAGTTGATGAGGAAGAGGAAGGCCGTGAAGCTCCCCAGGCTCATCTCGCCGCGCACTACCGCGGGGCCGCCCACGGCCAGCACGATGGAGGTGGAGGAGCCCAGAAAGAAGTCGAGCGCAGGGTCAAAGACGGAGCGCACGCGGCCCAGGTCGAGCGACTTGCCGTAGTGGCGAAACGAGGCCAGGCGGAACCGCTCCCGGTCGTAGCCCTCCCGCGCATATCCCTGCAGAATCCGGATGCCCGCGTAGCTCTCGCGAACCTGCTCCGTGAGCCGGCCGATGTCGTTCTGAACCGCCTCGCTCCGCTGATACTCCGCATGCGACAGCTTGTTCGTCACGATGGCAATCAGCGGCATCGGGATGAGCGCCAGCAGCGCCAACTTCCACGACAGCGCGAACATCACCACGATGACCAGGCTCACGAGCATCAGCGTATCGACGCCCACCAAGATGCCCGGCCCGAGCATCATCCGAACCGCGATGATATCGTTGGTCTGAAGCGCCATCAGGTCGCCCGACTTCGACCGGTCGAAGAAGCCGCGCGACAGCGAGAGCAGCCGCCCAACCAGCTCGTTGCGAACCCGCTGGCCCACCCGGTGCGACGGGATCGAGGTCATCACCAGCATCGGGTAGCGGGCGATGTTTGCCGTCAGCTGCAGGCCAAAGAAGCAGGCGATCGCCATCTCGAGATTGAACTGCGCGGGCGTGAGCCCCACATACCCCATGATCGCAGGCAGCTTGGGTGGCGCGCCACCGAGCGACGATGCCATCAGGTCTACCGCGACCGCCAAAAAAAGAGGCGCCATCACGTCCGAGAAGTTCACCACCCAGAGCGCCAGGAGACCGAGCCCGTAGTTGGCCCGCTCCCCCTTCAAAAGCCGCACGACCCGCGGAACATCACTCCAGAACGACATGCACCCTCGCTTTCGGGCGTCGGGTTAGTGCTGGCACCCCCGCCGGTCAACCAACCCAGACCACCGCCACACCGTTGACGCTCGCGCAGCCAGATGCGAGGGAGCGGCCTCCACGGCGACCTCCAAAGAAGGCCCTCCGAACCATGGCTGCAAACCCGCCCGGACTCTCCATCATCTTCCTCATGTTCAATGAGGAGGGCTCCATCGCGGCGGTGCTCGACGAGGCGATCGCCTTCGCCGACCGGACCCTCCCCGACTGCGAACTGCTCGTCATCGACGACGGAAGCACCGACGGCAGCGCCGCCATCGTCAAACAGTACGCAGCGCGCGACCCACGCATCCGGCTCGTCCAGCATGAGCGCAACGGCGGCATGGGCGCCGGCATGCGCACCGGCATCCAGCATGCCTCCAAACCCTACTTCATCTTCAACGCAGCAGACGGCCAGGTGCCCTGCGAAGAGATCGGCAAGATGCTCCCGCTGCTCCGCGACGGCGGAATCGTCCTCTCCACCTACATCCGCCGCGCCGACACGCTCAGCCGCATCGTCATGAGCCGCGCCTTCCGCCTCTTCCTCTTCCTCGCCGCCAACATCCGCTTCGAGCTCGAGGGGCTCTACCTCTACCCCACCGACCTCGCCCGCGAGCTGCTCCCCCGCATCTCATCGAGCTCCTTCGTCTTCTCCTTTGAGCTCATCCAGCGGGCCGCCGAACGGGGCCTACCCATCGCCACCACCCGCATCCGCTGCCTGCCCCGCATGGCCGGCCACTCCAAGGTCACCGGCACCCGCCGCATCCTCTTCGTCGCCGGTGAGGTGCTCGCCTACCGCAAGCGCCGCGCCGCAGAACCCAAGGAGCTCGCATGAGAGCATGGCAGGTCACAGACAGCTTCGGCCTCGACAACCTCCGCCTCGTTGACCGGCCCTCGCTCCCGCTCGGTCCAGGCGAGGTCCGCCTCCGCATGGCCGCCACCTCGCTCAACTACCGCGACCTGCTCATGGTCCGCGGCCAGTATGACCCCCGCCAGCCGCTCCCGCTCATCCCCTGCTCCGACGGCGCCGGCACCGTCGCAGAAACCGGCGATGGCGTTACCGACCTCGCCATCGGCGACCGGGTTACACCCCTCTTCGCCACCCGCTGGCTCACCACCGAGCCCTCCCGCCAGACCATCCGCTCCACGCTCGGCGGCCCGCTCGACGGCACCCTCTGCGAAGAGATGGTCCTGCCCGCCTCCGCACTCGTGAAGGTGCCCGACCACCTCACCCTCGACGAGGCCGCCACCCTCCCCTGCGCCGCCCTCACCGCCTGGTCCTCGCTCGTCACGCTCGGCAGCCTCCGCGCAGGCCAAACCGTCCTGCTGCTCGGCACGGGCGGCGTCTCCATCTTCGCCCTCCAGTTCGCCAAGGCGCTCGGCGCCCGCGTCATCATCACCTCCTCCGACGATGCCAAACTCGAGCGGGCCCGCGCGCTCGGCGCCGACGTGACCATCAACTATCGGGCCGAGCCGCGGTGGTCCAAGCCGGTCCGCGCCGCAACGGACGGCGAGGGCGTCGACCTGGTCGTCGAGGTGGGCGGCGCAGGCACCTTCGATGAGTCGGTCAAGTCCACCCGGGTCGGCGGCATCGTCAGCCTCATCGGCGTCCTGGCAGGCGCGCAAAAAGATCTCCGCCTGCTGCCGATCGTGATGAATCAAATCAGGGTTCAGGGAGTCCTCGTGGGGTCCAGAGAAGGCTTCGAGGAGATGAACCATGCCATCACCAAACACCACCTACGACCTGTCGTCGACCGCATCCTGCCTTTCGAAGCGGCGCCCGAAGCCTTCAACCTGCTCGCTTCGCAGGGCCACTTCGGAAAGCTTGTGGTCAGCCACGCCTGCTGAAGATCGGCACCGCTTGTCTCACCCGCCCTCAATTGGTAGTTTCAACCTTCTCAACCTTGGTGCGGCGAATCTCGTGAAGCAACTCCTCTCATCGATCGTGCTCGTCTGCCTCGTCCTCCTCGGCGCGATGCCGGCGAAGGCCGAGACACCCGCTCCGCGGCCGCTGACCGAAGCCAACATCAAGAAGCTCGAGGCGGGCGGGCAAATCGTCCAGGTCACCTCCGAAGGTGGTAATCGCGGCGAGGTCGTCGGCGTCGTCAACGCCCCCACCGCCCAGGTCTGGCGCCTGCTGATGAACTACGACGACTTCATCCGCTGGTTCCCCGATCAGCAGGAGTCCAAGACCGTCAGCCGCCAGGGCAGCACCTCCATCCTGCAGGGCGTCGTCGACCTGCCGTGGCCCTTAACAAACCGCTCTTTCCGCATCCGCGACACCAACGTCACCAAGACCGTTGGGGGCGAGACCCACTACCACAACGGCTGGACCTACGTGCCCAACAGCGGGAACATCGTCGACACCACCGGCTTCTTCTATGTCTCCCCCTTCAAGGGTGACCCAAACCAAAGCCTTGTCCGCATCGTCATCAAGGCCGACTTCGGCATCCCCGTGCCCGACTTCGTCCTCAACTGGGGCTCGCGCCGCATGTTTCCACGCATCATCGCAGCCATGCGTCGCGCCTCGCCCGCGCCCAAGCCCACCGCCTCCGGTTCGGGGCTGCCCGGCTAACGCTTATCAGGGTTGCCGATCTTGTGGGGCCGGCTCCGCTGATACCGGTTCACCGCCCACAGAAAGACGATCGCTGCAAACAGATGCCAGTTCTGCAGCGGCCCTAGGATGGGGCGACGCATGAACTCACCGAGCGCGATCCGAACCTCCGGTGGCACCTGCTCGTATAGCGATCGAAACCACTCCATCTCTCCTCCTCGCGCGACCCGCAGGCCTCGTCGACCCTCATGCACGAACTCTCCGATCTCAGCCTAGTCCACCTGCCGGCCATGAGCCACATCCCGGCAGCCGCCTGGGACCAGCTCGTCGGCCCAGACAGCCCCATGCTCAACCATGCCTGGCTGGACGCGCTCGAAGCGACCGGCTGCGTGGGCGGTCGCACCGGCTGGCTGCCAAAGCACATCGCCGTCTTCCATGGCGACAGGCTGGTTGCTGCCATGCCCGTCTACCTCAAGTCGCACAGCATGGGGGAGCTGCTCTACGACTTCTCGTGGGCCTCCTCGCTCGAGGCGCAGGGCTACCCCTACTACCCCAAACTCATCGTCGCCAACCCCTTCACCCCCATCACCAGCGCCAAGTTCCTGACCCACCCGGAACTCACCGAGGCCGAGACCGACCTCTGCCAGCGAAAGCTCTTCATCGGCCTCCACGAGGCCCTCGAACAGACGGGCGCCCGCTCGCTCCACCTCCACTTCCTGCCCGAGCAGGAGGTCGCCATCGCCAAGAGCTTCGGCTTCACGCACCACCTCTCCGCCCAGTATCACTGGATGCGCGGCGAGGCGCAGACCTTCGAAGACTTCCTCGGCACCGTGCGCTCCAAGACCCGCCGTGAAATCCGGCGCGAGCGAAAGAACCTCAAGGCCCGCGGCTACACCGTCGAGGCCATGGAGGGCACCGATGTCTCCGACGAGCTCATCTGCCGCATCTACGACTTCTATATCGCCACCTACGCCAAGTTCGGCTGGGGCGCAGGCCACCTCAACCTCGCCTTCTTCCGACGCATTCGCGAACAGATGCCGCAGCACCTCAAGCTCTTTCTCGCCTATGACCCAGACAAGAAGCTCATCGGCGGCACCTTCAACCTCCAGTCCGGCCGTGCCCTCTACGGCCGCTACTGGGGCGCCACGGAGGAGGTCCCCTTCCTCCACTTCGAGACCTGCCTCTACACCATGATCGAGCACGCGCTCGCAAACGGATATGACCGCATCGAGCCGGGCCAGGGCGGCGAGCACAAACTGGCCCGCGGCTACCAGCCCCGCGAGATGCACTCCGCCCACTGGTTCCGCCACCCCCATGTGCAGGCCGCCATGGACCGCGCCCTGGGCCGCGCCCGCGAGTCTCACCTTGAAGTGATGCATGAGATGAGGCAGATGTCGCACATCACTGCGTTCGCAGCCGAGACCTCCTCTTCAGACGACGACTGACGCCGGCATGGCCACCCGATCCAAACGCAGCATGGGCCAAGCGAGCCTCTTCGACGCCCCCATGCCAGACCCGCTGGCCGAGCTCGAAGCCGACAGCAGCGCCGTTGTTCCGCCGCAGCTCGACCTCTTCGCCAGCCTCGCAGACGACCACACCGATCAGGCCGACGAGGGCATCACCCAGCTCCTCTGGGCCGCTCCCCATCCTCCCGCCATGCTCCCCGCAGAGCCCGCGCCCAAGGCGGAGCCAGCCCTCGAGCCCGAGGCCACCGCGCCGCTCCGGCCCATCGCCGCGCCGCAGCCACGCACCACCTCCGGCGCCATGACCGAGCTCTTCGCCCTCGCGCCGCCCCTCCCGGTTCGCACCGCGCCGCGGGCCGCAGCACGGGCA
>CANKLS010000010.1 GCA_947483645.1 Bradymonadales bacterium
AGAGTGCCAGCCCTGCGTCGGAGCGCCACCAGAGCTCGGTGTGCAGCCCCTCGATGCGGAGCACTTCGATGCCGTCGGGGGCGTCGGCCGACCAGCGCCACCGCACCGTCGCCGTAGCGGCGGAGGTGTCTGAGCGGCCTTCAACGGTTGCGACCCGCGCGATGGCGAAGGTATCGTCTGGCCTCGGAAGTGGCAGCAGGCGCGCCTGCGGTCTGCCGATGGATGGCAGCGTCTCGGCGTCGCGGGTGCAGGCCGCGCAGCCCAAAGCGACGAGCAGAAGTTGGCCTGCGAGCGTGGCCTTCATGGCAGATACTGCGTTGAGACGAGCTGCATCATGAGGTTCGATAGCACATGCAGCGTCACCGAGGCGGCGAGGCCCCCCGTTCGCTCCGCGAGTCTGCCGAAGAGCAGCGAAGGAAAGAAGACCGCGAGGCGCGCGGGGTGAAAGCCGATCACGAAGTGGGCGAGCGCAAAGACGGCTGAGCTGGCAAGGTTGGCTGCGCTGAGGTGGAGGAAGCGTTCGGAGCCCGCCGCGGGCCAGAGGCGCTCAAATCTTCGCAGGAGGTAACCGCGGAAGAAGGTCTCTTCGGGGATGGCCACGAGCACGACCTGCATGATGAGCATCCAGGGGATCCAGCGGAGATGGTAGGGGATGGAGAAGGCGGTGGCGCCGGGCAGGGCGTCGCTTCCAAGCCAGAGGTTGGCTGCAGGGTCGACGGTGCCGGACAGGGAGTGCGCGCTTTTTACCCTCAAACGGAGAGCGAACGACTCTCCCGCAGGGAGCGCAATGCGGAGCGCACCATCGGGCGATCGGCTGGGGATGGGTGCGCCCGACACCCGCTCGAGCTCTCCGTCGCTGAGGAGCGTGAGCGTGGCGGCCGTCGCGGGCTGCCAGTGAAAGAGTAGGTCGCGGCCGTCGCGCTCGATCATCAGATCGGTCGGGGCGGCGGAGGCGGGGCGGAGGCTCAGTTCGTTAGCCGGCTGCCGCAGCGCGCTGAGCGAGGGGGCGAGGCTCCGTCCGGCGAAGCGCGTGTTCCACAGGTGGTAGCCTGGGACGAAGCCGGCAAAGACGACGGCGGCGAACGCGAGTCCGATTGCAATCCCGCGCAGTTGCTCGCGGCGCGGCCGGTCGGCCTTGCTCAGGTCGGCTCTCCCGGCGGGCCAGATGAAATCGGGAAGCAGGAGAAAGGTGGCTGCGACGAAGGCGAGGAGGTTGCTGCCAACCCACCCGACGGCGCTGCCGAGGAGGTCAAATGCTACCAGCAGAAGCAGGAGACCGGCGGTTGCGCCGAACAGTTCGCGGCTGCTGGGAGCTGCGGGAGCCTCGTCTGTCACGGCGCTGCCAACCTCTAAGGCGGCAGGCGATTTTGTGTTCAACTCCATGGGTTTCGTTGTATGCTCGCCCGGCCGTTGGTGACAAGCATCAAGGGTAGTCTGCTCGCCTAGGCGTCCGCGGAGGGGAGACCTTCTGGCGTTGCATTGCGTGGCAGATGGAGCGACCTACTGGAGACGGACTCGACGATGGCGACCAAGCACGGTGGACCTGATAATGGTGCAGAGCGTTCCGATGCCGGCTCTGGTACGCTGGTGAGCGGCCACGGGGCGACGATGATCGGCAGCCCTTCGCTTGTGGCGCTTCCGCAGGCGGTGGAGGAGCAATTCTCTGTACGGGGTGTGGATGGGCAGATCGAAGGTCCGATGGCCACCGACGCGCTCATCGGCGCCATCCGTGCCGGACGCTACACCGGTGATGAGTCGGTCTCGCGTGACGGCCGTTTCTGGATCCCCATCGTGGCAATCCCCGATCTTGGTGCTGCCTTCCGCTCCGCTGAGGTTCCTTCGGGGTCGACCCTCTACGGTGGCGCGCCGCTGGTCTTCCCGGGCGATCCGTCGGACGCAACGGACGACGCGCTCGGCCTGATGAGCGACGACGAGTTGGAGGCGCTCCCCGTGCCGACGGGCGCGGCGACGATGGCAATGGAGCTACCAGCAGGCTTTGCGCTCGGTGAGAGCCCGGCGGCTGCTCCAGGCGGCGCAACGATGAACTTCGACATCGACGAGCTTCCGGCCGAGGCATCGATCCTGGCCGACCTGATGGATCTCGACCTTACGGAGGAGGCGAAGGAGGTTCCTGTGCCCAAGCCGGCCGAGGAGCTCGTTCTCGACGACGCGCCGTTCAGCGAATCGCTGTTGCTCCCTCCGCCGAAGGGTTTCACTGCCTTCTCCGACGCGCCGCTGGCACTGATGGATGCCGTGCGCGAGAACCAGCCGCCGCAGACCACAGAACTGCCGCTTCCTCATGGCTTTACCCATCTTGGGCAGGCCGACCTGAGCGTGGTGGAGGCCTTGGGGCTCGAGGTAGAAGACCTTCCGATTTCTACCGGTGCTGGAGCGGAGCTACCGCGCTCGGCGGGCGTGCTATCGAATCTTCCGACGCCGACTTCGGGGCTTCCGCGCGGCGGAGCCACGCTCGTCGCTGCAGACGAAGCGGGTTTGGACGGTTCAGCCGAATTCCCCGCCAACCGTGGCGCTGCTTTGGGGAGCATCCAGTCGCTGGATGGGCTGGTGGGCGACTTTGGCGAGCCGCTGGATGAGCCCATCGGCGGCGGAGAACTGCCTGCCTCAGCGCGTGCCGCCGGCGCCAACATTCTCGATACTTTTTCGTCGGTGGAGGCCATCTGGGCCGGTCCTGCCGAGGTCAAATCTGCCCCCTCTTCCGATCTCCGCGGTGGCGGCGCGCGAACCGTTGCGGCTGCTCGCGCAGCGACCGTCTTCGGCGCTTCGACGGTGCCCAGCGGCGCCCACTTTGATGACTTCGATGCACCCGAGGCGGACAGCGCTCGCACCGCCGGCGCAACACCCTACCTCTCCGGCTTGGACCAGCCTGCCGAACTTCCCGGATTTGACAACTACCAGCCAGCCGATGGCGGTGGCGACCCGTGGGGGCAGCCGGCCGAGGGTGCCGAAGCAGGCGACGAGCAGGTCGCAACGGACGAGTATGGTGAGTATTTTGGCTCCGGAACCGGACAGTCGACCAGCGCGCGGAAGGTTGCCCGTCCGGCGAGCAACAAGAAGCCCTGGCTGGCCATCGCCATAGGCCTGTTGGTCGCCGTCGGCGGAGGCTTCTACGGATTCACGGTGTATCAGCAGAAGCAGGCAGAGGAGGCAGCCCGTCTGGCGGCCATCGAGGCGGCGCAAAATCGGGTGGTCGAACAGCCCAAGATCGTGTTGGGTCAGCTCTCGGAGCTCGAGTCGGGCTCTTCAAAGGCCTACCAGACCTTCGTGGACAACGGCCGCAAGTTGTTGGCGCGTGGAGGCTCTGACGAGGAGCGGGCACGGGTGATGATCGCCGCCGCGCTGCTCCTCGCCGAGCAGCCGGAACAGCGCGATCTGTTCACGGATCTTGAGAAGTGGAACGGGCAGCTCAAGGCGGTCGATGCCCCACTGGCGCGGCTTGCCCGTGGCGCCTACCTCGCAATGCGCAGAGACGAGACGGCGAAGGCGACGCTTGAGGGCGTCTCCGACCCCAACCTTCGGGCTTTTGCATCGCTCTTTCAGGCGATTGGCGCACTTCAGATCTATCGCGGCATCGACCTGACGATCCCGCTCACGCCGCCCAAGGCGGGCAAGGCTGCCCCGGGCAAGGCGAAGCCTGCAGGTGATGGTTCGGGCGCTGCGGAGGGCAGCGGCAAGACTCCTCCGACACCGAAGCCTGACACCGCCGCGAAGGCGGTCGCAGCGGCGCCAGCAGACAAGGCCGCGCCGGCCAACGAGGCCGTGGCTGCGGCCCCTGCCGAGGCAGAGGTGAGCCGTGAAATGCCGAGGGGGACCATCGAGGCTCTCGAGCGTGCTGCAACGCTCGATCCGAAGTTTGTGGCGCCGCACTACTGGCTCGGCTGGATCGCGCTTTCGGAAAAGGATCCGGCGCGGGCGCAGCTCTCGTTTGGCAGGGCGCTTGCACTTAATCCGCAGCATGTCCGCTCGGTTGTGGGCATGGCAGAGGCGCAACTTCGTGAAGCGAAATTGGTCGATGCGGAGACGCGCGTGACGCGCGCCATCGGAGACCTCGCTGCGACCATGACGCAGTCGGAGCGTTGCGAGACCTACCTGCTCGCGGCGAGCATCGCCGTTGCCCGGATGCAGCCGCCGCTGGCGATTGAGAATCTGCTCTCGGCACTTCAGGCAGATCCCCGCAATCGGCGCGCGACCCGCGAACTCGGCGAGCAGTTCTTCCGGGCCGGTGAGTTCGACCGCGCGCTTGAACACTTCAAGCAAAACGCCGCGCTGTCGGCCAGCGATCCCGAGTCGACGCTGGGGCTCATCAAGGCGCAGTTCGGCAAGAAGGACTTGCCCAACCTTAAGAAGGTACTGCCGCCTGCGGTCGCGCAGTACCCGCGCGATGGCCGCTTCCTCTACTGGCTAGGCAGGGTCAACGAGGAGGAGGTGAAGTTCGACGAGGCCCGCGCGCAGTATGAAAAGGCGATTCAGGCCGATCCGAACTATCTGCAGCCCTACATCCGGCTCGCGAATCTCGACTTCCGCTCCAACGATCTGCCCTCTGCGCGCAAGCGTCTCGACGAGGCGCTCGGCGTAGGCAGCACCTCATCGGAGCTGGCCAACGAGGTAGGCGAGACCTTCCTCGAGATGGGCGAGACGAACCGTGCGGTCGCAGCCTTCCGCACGGCGCTCGCCATCGATCGGAGTAACCCCGATGCCCGCATCAACCTGGCTGGTCACTTCATCGCGACCCGGCAGTTCAGCGAGGCGCTCGAGGAGCTCAATGAGATGATCGCCGCCGGCGTTGCGAGCCCCAAGGTGAAACTCCGACAGGCGAGCGCGATGATTGGGGTCGGCGAGGCAGACCGGGCCATCGAGACCCTGCTCAAACTGCTCGAGGCGGAGCCGAAGAATGCTGCCTATCTCTTTGAACTCGGGCGCGCCCACATGGAGAACAAGTCGTGGCAGTCGGCCCGCGAAAACTTCGCGCGTGCCTACGAGCAGGATCCTTCGATGGACCGCGCTCTCTACCATGTCGGCCGGTGCGAGTTCGAGCTTGGACACCTCAACGAGGCCATCAGCGCGCTCACCCGTGTTTCGCAGCGCAATCCGTCGGGCGAGTATCACTACTGGCTCGGGCGGGCGATGGCGCGGGTACCTGGCGATCAGGCCATGGCCGAGTACACCCAGGCGATCGAACTGGACGCGCCTTGGTCGCTCGAAAATCCCGAGGTCTTCTTCGCGCGGGCGAGCATCTACCAGACGCGCAAGCAGAACAGCCTCGCGAAGCTCGACCTGGGCGTCGTGCTGGCCCTGCATCCCGACCATGCGCCGGCCTCCTGGCTGCTCGGCCGTGTGCTCTACGAGGAGCGCGACTTTAGGGGTGCGATCGAGCGGCTCGATCATGCGCTGACGGTCGATCCCAAGCTGTCGGAGGCGCACCACTATGCGGCGCTCTGCTATCTCGCTCTTCCGGTTCCTGACAATGGCAAGGCCCTTCGGCATCTCGAGCAGGCTGTGGCCGGCGGTCTGGCCGAATTGAACCCTCGGGTGCTCGAAAAGTTGGCCTACGCGAAGGCGCAGGCGGGTAACAATGTGGGCGCGGCCAGCGATCTGCAGCGCTATCTTGAGAAGGTGCCCACGCTGCCGAGCGAGCAGCAGCGGAGCTACAAAAACCAGATCGACAGGTGGCGGTCGAACCGCTAGCGTTCTTCGCGGAGGTCACCCGTGAAGATCCTTTGCCTTCTCTCACATCCTCGCGCTGACATCCTCCTCCAGGCGCTGACGCACGTGGACGGGGCAGATGTTCGGGCGGCCGATTCCTGGGGCTCCTTCATGGAGGCAGTCGTCGAGGAGGGGCCGTCGATCGCCTTCCTCGGCTTCCGTGCCCTCCTACTTGCCGGTGAAGAGACGCTGTCTTCTGCGCCTTGGGCGTTGCAGGCTCTCGGCATTCCGAGCGTGGTCGCCTTTGCGGATCATGAAGAGCTCTCCGCCTGCGGCTTCCCGCTCGACGCGTTTGATGGGCTCTGTCTCCTCTCCGAAGATGCCGATGAGATGGCGCGGGTCTGCGCCGACGCGGTGAGAGCTCATGCTGTCCGCGTCGAGGTGCCCGCCGCGTTGCCGGTGGACGATGCGGTGCCTGCGATTGGTCAGCCGATCGGAGCCGCCGACGATGTCACGCCCTTCGATCCAGATGATGTTGGATTTCAGGAAGATCTCTTCGGTGATAGCAGCGAGGCGAGCGGGCACTTTGCGTCGGTGGATTCGGCTGCTGGCGGGGACGATGCGCCTGAGACGGGCGAGCGCGACGCGCTACTGGAGGCAGATTGTGACGCGCGCGAGCTGCTGGCGGGTAGCCTGCTCCGGAGCACGCCCACGAGCGGCACGGCGCTTGCGGTTGAGGGCTCGCTTCAGGTGCAGATAGAGCTCCCCTCGATTGATTCGGGAGAGTTAACGCCGCTTGTCTTCTCGCGGCTGATACTGGCCATTGGCTTGGCGCGACGGTCTGGCGAGTTGGTGCTCCGCAATGGCAATCTGGAGCGACGCTTCGTGGTCTCAAGCGGCGAGGTCGGTCGACTGGACCATTCCATCAGCACCGCAGACGAGGCCAAACTCTTTTCGGTGATCACCTGGAACTCCGGACACTACGAGTTCGTGAGTGGGCAGGTATCGCGCCCTCGCTTCTACGGATTCGGGAATGCCGCATCGGTGATCCTCCGCAGCGTGCAGCGGCACGCGAGCGTGAACGAAATCGCCGCTTCGCTTGTGCGGCACTTTTTGAGCTACCCTGTTGCCGCCACTACGAGCGATTCGCTCGTAGTGTTGCGTGAGTCGAACCCTGAAGTGGCCGGTTTCCTCGATTCGGCGACCGGTGCCTTGACGCTCGAGCAGCTGCTCGCCCGCGCGGCTGGCAATGTGGACGCGACGATGCAATATGCGCAGATTTGCTGGAGCCTCGGCGGCATCGTCTTCCTCCCCGAACCCGCGTCGCAGCCTGTCGCTGTGCTGCTTCGGCGGGCGAAGCCTGCCGGAGGCTTCGCCATTTCCGACGATTCGGTTGGCGGCATCGAGTCGCTCGGGCCCCACTCCTCTGCCTCCATCGGCGTGCTGAACCAGCTCGAGGAGCTGCAGTCCCGTTTCGGGAAGTCCGACCCCTACGCAGCCTTCGGCCTGGCGCCCGGCTGCGGTCTCGCGTCGGTCGAGCGGCGGTATTACGAGCTAGTCCGTGAGTTCCACCCCGACCGTTTCGGACGCTCGAACCACGCGTCTGTGCGCGCAGAGGCCGACGCGCTCTTCGTGCGGCTGCGCGACCTTCAGGGAATTCTTGGTGGTCTCGAACGGTCGCGACCCGCGCCGGAGAGCGTTCCGACGGCTGGGTTGTCGGCATACGGTACCAACGCTTCGGCTCCTCTGTCCCCTCCGACGGCGACCACTCCTAGGCCCGTGGTTCCGCGGCCTGCGGATTCGCGTACATCGGCTGCTCAAGAGGCACTCGAGCAGGCCCGTCGCAGCGCTGGCCACGCGACGGCACAGTCCGGTGTGCATCCTCGGGTGGGGGCGCCGCCCTCCATGGGCACCTCGCCCGTTCGCACCGGCCCGGCGCCGCTGGTCTCATCGCATCCCTCCATGGCGCGGACCGTGGTGACGACGGCGGTGGCCAGCGCAGCCGTGTCGCAGGCAGCCCCGCGTGCAGCAGCCCCTCCGGTTGGTAGGGTGAGCGGCGATCAACTCTTCCGCAACGCCCAAAAGGTGCTTGAGACGGGAGCCGTGGACAAGGCCTGGGATATGTTGGTTGCGGCGCGCCAGAAGGGTGCTGCAGGCCCGCTGGTGGAGGCGCACGAGTCCTACCTGCTGGTGATGCGCAAGAAGCTCGACGCACGAACGGCCAAGAAGCAGATTGAGAAGGCACTCGAAGATCTCGTTGAGCCTCACCTGCGCAGCTCGGCTGCGGTGCTGCTAGGCCATCTTGCCCGCTCTGAAGAGAACTACACCGAGGCGCTCTCCTGCTATCGGCAGGCCACCGACATCGACGGCAACAACCAAGAGGCCAACCGCTGGGTTCGCCACCTCCGTCAGCAACTCGACAAGGCCAAGAAGCCGGTCAGCTTCCTCGACCGTCTCCTCACCCCCAAGAAGTCGGGCTAACCGACTGCAGTGAGCCTTGTGCTCCCTTCCGCGTAAGACTCATCCATGGGCAGAATCATCGGGATCGATCTGGGCACCACGAATTCGTGCGTCGCGGTGATTGAGGGGAACGAACCCATCGTACTTCCGAATGCGGAGGGCGCTCGTACCACCCCGTCGGTGGTGGCCATCACAGAAAACCGCGAGCGGCTTGTCGGGCAGCAGGCCAAGCGGCAGGCGATCATCAATCCGGAGCGCACCATCTCCGGCGTCAAGCGGCTGATCGGACGCAAGTTTGATTCTGCCGAGGTGGACGAGATCAAGGGGCTCTTGCCCTACCGCATCACCGACGCTGCCAACGGCGACTGCCTCATAACCATCAACGGGCAGGACTATTCGCCACAGGAGATCTCTGCCTTCGTGCTTCAGAAGATGAAGTCGACCGCTGAGGACTACTTCGGCGAGCCGGTCACCGAGGCTGTCATCACCGTCCCGGCCTACTTCGACGACGCCATGCGACAGGCGACCAAGGATGCCGGCCGGATTGCTGGCCTGGACGTCAAGCGCATCATCAACGAGCCCACAGCCGCAGCGCTCGCATATGGCTCCAACGCCAAGGCCAACGCCTGCATCGCTGTCTTCGACCTGGGTGGCGGCACCTTCGACATCTCGATCCTGCGGCTCCGCAGCGGCGTCTATGAGGTCATCGCGACCTGTGGCGATAACGCCCTGGGCGGCGACGACTTCGACCGCGCCATCCTCCGTCGCCTCGTGGCGGTCTTCGAAGAGCGAACCGGCATCAACATCGCCGCAGACAAGATGGCGCTGCAGCGCCTGCGCGAGGCCTCCGAAGCGGCAAAGTGCGAGCTCTCGTCGCTGAACGAGACCAACATCAATCTCCCCTTCCTAGCTGTCGACGAGACCGGCCCGCGCCACCTCACCTACACCCTCACCCGGGTGGAGCTGAACGACCTCACCTCCTCGCTCATCGACAGGCTCGATCTCCCCTGCGAGACCGCCTTTGGCGATGCCGGCATCAAGCCCACAGAGATTGACGACGTGCTCCTCGTGGGCGGCATGTCGCGCATGCCGAGCGTCCAGGAGCGGGTTGCGCAGATCTTCGGGAGGCGTCCCAACAAGAGTATCAATCCCGATGAGGCGATTGCCGAGGGCGCTGCCATCCAGGGCGGTATCGTCGGAGGGGAGGTCAGTGAGGTGGTGCTTCTCGACATCACGCCGCTCACGCTCGGTATCCGCGTGGCGGGAGGCGCGATGTCCTCCATCATCACCCGCAACAGCCCCATCCCGACGCAGCGCAAGAAGGTCTTCCAGACCACCGAGGACGACCAGGAGTTCGTCACCATCGAGGTGCTGCAGGGCGAGAGCCGCATGGCCGCCGACAACCGGCTGCTGGGCAACTTCACGCTCTCGGATCTGCCGCCCGCGCCCGCCGGTGCCAACCGCATCGAGGTCACCTTCCAGATCGACCGCGACGGCATCGTCCACGTCAATGCGCTCGACGTGGGCAGCAGGCGTTCACAAAGCATCGTTATCTCGGGGCAGCGAGGCCTCACCGAGGACGAGATCAGGCGAGCACAGGCGCAGTAGCGACAAGGCTACGCGCCTTTGGCACGGCGTGCAGTCACCTCCTTGCGTCCGGCCGCCGAACCCTCCTCAGCGCGTCGCTCGTCAGCGACCTCGGCATGGCTCATGGCCTGCTCGCGGTCGAACCGCCGGTGCCGCCAGGCGCTCAGCCCAGCAGTGACCAGCAGATCGCCCGCAGCGAGGCAGAGGATGGCCGCAGCCGCCGCCTCCGAGACCCTTGAGGCGCCGAGGCCTGGCCAGTGCGTCCAGCCCATCGACAGCAGCAGCGTGACGCCTGCGAACGACAGCATCGCGGCCGCCGCCAGAAGTGCCGCGAACCAGCGCGGCGCTGCTGCCTCCGAGCCAGGCAGTGGCCCCTCAGACCGGCGCGCGGCAGGTGGCGACAGCCTCCGCTGCATCCAGCCCACGCCCCCGCCGCAGAGCAGCGAGACTCCAACGAGACTCCCGACCGAGCGCAGCAGCAGGTGCCAGCTCGATGCGGCCAGCGCGGCCAGATCGTGCGGCTGTTCGGCGGCCTGTTGGAACAGGCTGCGCCAGTCCTGGAACCAACCCTCACCGCTCGAGGCCAGCAACAGGAGGACGCCGCAGAAGGCTGCAGCATAGACCGCCGCAGGTTCGTAGGGGAGGATGCCGCTAGCAGCGAGGCGGGCGCGCCTGCCTGGTGTTGGCGGCTGCCGCGAATCCCCGCTCATCGGCCGCCGAGGATGCGAAAGCCGCGGTCACCCAGGTGTGACGCCGCGAGCAAGAGCAGCAGCGCGATGGCCAGCGGAACGAGCGGTCGGGTAGGGCGCATCGGGTGTCCGCTCCATCGTGCAGCGAGCCCGTCGAAGAGCGCCGACGAGAGCTTCAGCAGGGCGACGGGGAGGCAGAGAACGGCGCCCGCGAGCCCCAGCTGCGGGAGCAGCGAGAGCAGTCTTGCCGGCGCGGTCACGAGCTCGTCAGCGCTCCGTCCCAAGGGCAGCATGGCCAGCGAGGCGTCGAGCTCCTCGACCAGCTCCATGGGGCCGCCAGCGAGCGCCCAGAGCGCGAATAGGAGCGGGGGGAGCTGCCGCCGCCAGAGTGGCACGCGATGCTCCGCCGCCTGGTCAGTCCATGCAGCGAGCGCTGCGACGACGGCGAGGAAGAGCGAACCGGCGAGGGCAATCACGGCGCCGACTAGGAGCTCCAGACCGGCCGAACCCGCCGTGCAGGGAGTCGACACCGCATGGGCAGGCACCAGCGCTACAACGAGCGCCGCCGCTGCTGCGAGCAGCGACCAGCCGGGCACGCCGGTGAATTCAGCGCGGCCCCAGAGCATCGCGCAGGGCAGCAGCCTGCAGGCCAACAGCACCGCCGTGTCGATGACAAACAGCGGGGTCTGGTTCATGGCTTGCCAACCTTGGCGAAGGCCAGCGCCAGCTCGGCCAGCTGCTTGAGGCGGGGCAGGAAGTAGGGCTGGGAGAGCAGGAGTGCGACGCCGCCGAGAAGCAGCCGGAGGGCGAGCGACAGGGTAGTCGCTCGCACCTGCGTCTTGGCCTCGATCAGCCCCGCGATAAGCGAGCCTGCGAGGGCGCCAACGAGGGCAGGTCCCGTGAGCCAGAGTAGCACCCAGCAGGCCTCGGTGAGGAGCAGATTGAGGGTCATGGCAGGCCACCTGGGAGCAGGTAACCGACCACAAGATTCTCGGTGAGCAGGAGCCAGCCACCGGCCGCAACGAAGAGGAGGATCTTGGCCGGCAGCGCGACGGTCGCATGTGGGATGGACTCGAGCCCGACGGCCTGCAGCGTGACGGCGATGGCGAGGTCGACCAGCAGGAAGGGGAGGGCGACGGCGAAACCGAGGAGGAAGGCCTCCTTGAGCTCGGTGATGGCGAAGGCACCGAGCGCGAGGTGGGCGGGCAAGATCGCCGTATCGGCGGCGAGGTGGCCGAGCTTGAGGAAGAGCGCCCGCTCCTCGGCTCCTGCGTTGAGCTCCAGAAAGGCGCGCCACGGCTCGAAGAGGGTCGCGAGCCGGGGCAGCATGGTGAGTAGCGTCTCGCTGCCACCAGAGGCCGTGGCGAGTCCATCGGCGGGCAGCAGCGCGATGAGGGGTGCCATCACGACCAGCGAGAGCACGAGCGCCACAGACGAGACCACCAGCGTTGGCGGCACCTGGTCGTTGCCGACGCTGTTGCGCAGCAGCAGGAGCACGATGCTGAACTTGGAGAAGGAGGTCGCCGCAGCAAGCAGCAGCGGGAGCGCCGCAAGCAGCAGGAGCGGCAGCCAGTCGTTGAGGAAGGTGCTGCTCATGCCGCGCTCCCGATCTCTCGAAATGGGCAACACGTCGCAGGTCGCCCGTTGGTCTGTTTTGCTCGCATGACCCCTCCGTCCAAAGCCAAGGAAGGTTCGCAAACCGACAAGATCAACGCAAAGAAATCACGGACCTTTCGGCAGTGGAAAGTGGCTCACGGCGACCCGATTTCCCTCGGGGTCGAAGAGGTAGCGGGTGAAGCCCGTACGGTGGCTTTCGCTGGCGCCCCGTGCGGTTGCGGCACTGCATAACGCTTCACTCTCCGCCTCGTCTGCCGTCGCAAAGGCCAGCAGGAACAAGCCCGGTTCGGGGAGGCGGAGCCCCTGCTCGCGCACCGGGCCAGCTTCGATCGATTCGACCATCAGCAGGCCTTCGCCGAGCCGAAGCCAGACCGAGCGCAGTGTTCCATCGTCGCGGCGGTGCTCCCGCAACTGTTCCAGCCCAAAGACCGAGGCATAGAAGCCGGCCAATGCGGCCACGTCGGTGGCGCCGAGGGCGAGGTGGTGGAGCTGCATCAGCCTAGACGGGCGAGCATCGCTGCTCGGCTCGCTAGCTTGACGCGCGGTCGCCCGACTGCGGCGCCGTCTGCGAGTTCTGCCGCATCGAGCTGCTTCCAGTCTTGGAAGGTAACGACCCGCACGCCACGCGCTGCCAGCAGTGCGTCGATGTCACCGGTTGCAGCCGGTGCTGTGGCGGATGCGGCATCTGCGAGCAGGGCCTTCACAGACTCCACCGCGCAGGGCTTGTTGGTGCCGATGACGCCGCTCGGACCGCGCTTGATCCAGCCTGCGACATACTCCCGCCCCGAGGCAGGATGGTCGTCTGCGCCCTGCGTGATGCGGCCGGCCTCGTTCGGGATGACGCCGTTGCGGCCATCAAAGGGGAGGCCCTCAAGCGGCGTCCCCCTGTAGCCGACGGAGCGGAAGAGCAGGCCGGCCTGCAGCTCGGAGTGGTTGCCCGTGCCGCGGGCCGAGACATCGCCCGAACCGTTGGGCGTGAGAGCGTTCTGCTCCACACGCACGCCCGTGAGCCGGCCGTTGCGGCCGAGCAGTGCGGTGGGCGAGAGGCAGAAGCGGAAGTGCACGCGACGCTGCTCGGCCTCGGCCGTCCGGCCCACGAAGGAGCGGAGGGTCTCGATGTTGCGCCCGGTCGTTTTGTCGGCGGCGGCCTGCGCCTGGCTCACCTCATCGAGCTCGAGCTCGGCCTCGATGACCTGCGGGACGGCGCTTCCGAGTTCGCCGAACTCCTTGACCTCGGGGTTGGTGAACTTGGCCTGCGCGGGACCGCGACGGGCGAGGATGTAGATGTCGCGGATGCGGCTCTGCCGGAGCGCATCCAGCGCGTGGGCGGCGATGTCGGTGCCGTTAAGCTCGTCGGGCGTCTTGGCGAGGATGCGCGCCACATCCATGGCCACATTGCCTACGCCGACGATGACGACCGAGCTGCAGCTCAAGTCGAAGGTCCGCTCGGCGAAGTCAGGGTGGCCGTTGTACCAGGCGACGAACTCGGTGGCAGAGAAGGAGCCGTCGAGCTCCTCGCCCTCCACTCCCAGCTTGCGGTCCGACTGTGCGCCTACGGTGTAGAGTACCCGGTCGTAGCAGGCGAGCAGCTCCGCGCGGGTTACATCACGGCCCACCGTGACATTGCCAAGGAAGCGGAAGCGTGGGTCGGCGGCGGTCTTTTCGAAGGTGCGGGTGACGCTCTTGATCTTGGCGTGGTCGGGCGCGACGCCGAAGCGGACGAGGCCAAAGGGGGTGGGCAGGGCGTCGAAGAGGTCGACCGTCACGGGTGTGGCCGACTCGCCGAGCAGCGCGGCGGCCCCGAAGAAGCCGGCAGGGCCTGCGCCAACGATGGCGATCCGGAGGGGAAGGGCGGCAGTCTCAGACATCGGGATACAACTCGAAGAGGGTCAGTGCGTCGCAGCGCCGACTAGCCCAGCAGCCCCGCTCTCTGCAATCCGAACCTCGCTCTGGTGCACCCTCCGCGCGAAGATTTGCGCGGCCCCCCGCGGCCCGTTAGTTCGCCCCACCATGAGAAGACGCACCCCTGAATTGAACCGTATGAGATTCCTCGCCACCGCCGTCCGCGGCACCGAGAGAATCCTCATGGAAGAGCTCATCGAACTCGGCTTCGAGGCACCGACCATGGTGCCCGGAGGCGTGGTCTTCGCCGGCACCATCGCAGACGGCATGCGCGCCTGCCTCTGGCTCCGCACCGCACAGCGCGTGATGGCGCTTATCGGCAAGGAGGTCATCCGCGCCCAGAGCCAGCTTTACGATACGGTCCGCTCGCTGCCGCTGCTCGACTGGTTCACCGCCGACGCCACCATCTCCGTGCAGGTGCAGGGCGGTCGCGAACTCTTCGCAGACAGCCGCTACGCCGCGCTCGTCATCAAAGATGCAGTGGTTGACACGGTCCGCCAAGCCTACGGGCGCCGCCCCAACGTCGACAAAGACAACGCAGACCTGCAGCTGGTCGTGCTGGCAGACGGCGACACCTTCCGCTTCCTCATCGGCCTCAACGGGGCGCCGCTCGCCTTCCGCGGCTACCGGCGGAAGGATGTGGAGGCGCCCATTCGCGAGAGCCTCGCCGCCGCGCTCATCCGCTACTCCGAGTGGGACCGTAAGTCGCCCTTCTGCGACCCGATGTGCGGCTCCGGCACCCTGCTGGTCGAGGCCGGCTGGATGGCCACCGACACAGCGCCCGGCATTCTGCGCGGCTTCGGCTTTCAGCAGTGGCCCTTCTTCGCTGCCGAGCTTGAGCCGACCTGGAACGAGCTCCGCGACGAGGCCCTCCAGCGCCGCCTGCCCGCCGTGCGTGGCATTATCCTCGGCTGCGACATCGACCGCAAGGCGGTGGAGTCGAGCCGAAGCCATCTTGCCGCAACCGGTCTCGTACAGAGCGTCGCGCTCCGCGAGTCGAATGCGCTGGAGCTAGAGCCCTTCCGAAAGCAGGGCTGGATCGTCACCAACCCGCCCTACGGTGAGCGCATCGGCGGCGGCGTGGAGGAGGCGGGCGCCAACCTCGTCGGGTTCATGGACCGGGTGTCGAGCTTCTACGAACACACCGTCGCCATGGTTATGGATCGCGGCCTGCAGGAGCACTACATCGCCCGCAAGCCGCGCAAGTCGCTGGGCACCTTCAATGGCCCCATCGCGACCCGCTTTCTCGTCTTCAGGAACCGGCCCGCGCCGTCCACGGAGGAACCCAGCCTCCCAGATCTGCCTCCAGCGCAAGAGCCACCGACATCGTGAGGTGGTCGGTGCAGGGCTGCCCGACGACCTGAACTCCGAGCGGCAATCCTTGGCGGTCGAGGCCGAGCGGCACCTGCGTGACGGGTAGCTCCAGCGCGTTCCAGATGGCCGTGTAGGAGAAGTCGATGGGCGTGAGCAGCGGCATGCCGTGGCGGGGCGCCGTGCGGGTGAAAGGCGGAAAGAGCATGACGCCGCGGTCACCCATCAGCTTCGCGAACTCGTCCCGCATGCGGGCGGTCTCTTCGTAGAGCTTGGTCACATCTGCGGGCGCAACGCCTGGAAGCCCCTCGACCAGCGCGAGCATGATGGCGGGGAGGGTGTGGGGCGACTGTCCGACGCACCAGAGCAGCAGCTGCTTGATGGCGCTCAGCGGCGCGCCGTTTCCGAGCAGGTCTGCAAAGCTGTGCTCGGCGTTGGCCGACATCAGCCCCGACCAGAGCACCAGGGTGCGGCGAAGCGAGCGTGGCGCAGCCGTCACGACCGTCGCTCCGCGCGCCTCCAGTGCACGCGCTGCGCTCTGCATGCCTGCACGGAGTTCGGCGCTCACCCGTCGCAGTCCATTGCCCTCGATGACGACCACCTGCAGCCCTTCGATCTGCTGCAGCGACGGCGGTAAAAGTGGCAGCGCGCGGGTGGTCGCATCGATGCCGTCCGGCCCCGCAGCGAGGCGAACGAGCGGGTAGAGGTCTTCTGCGCGGCGGCAGATGGGGCCCGTGCCAAGCAGACGAAGCGCGGCCCCTTCGGCAATGGGATATTGCCCCGAGTTGGGCACCAGCCCGGGGCTCGGTTTGTGACCGAAGACACCGTTGAAGAAGGCCGGCATTCGGATGGAGCCACCCACATCGGCGCCGAGCCCGAAGGGCGACGCGCCGGAGCCCACAATCGCACCCTCGCCGCCCGAGCTTCCGCCCACGATGCGCGCCGCGTTGTAGGGGTTGTTGCTCCGGCCGTAGACGCGGTTGTTCGACTCCATCCACATGTTGAGTTCGGAGGTGTTGGTCACGCCCAGCGGGATGGCGCCCGCAGCACGCCAACGCGCGACCACCGTCGCATCGCCCGTGGAGCGCACGTCGCGGCGCGCAACCAGCCCAGCCGCCTGCGGCATGCCGATGAGTTCGAACGACTCCTTGATGGTGCAGGGGACACCGAGGAAGGGGGGCAGTGCGGTCGCACCGGATGCGACCTTGGCGTCGGCGGCGACCGCCTCTGCGCGTGCCTCAGCGAAGCGCTCTGCTACGACGGCGTTGAGCCTTGGATTGACGCGCTGCATGGCCTGGATGTGGGCCTCGACAATCGCCACCGCGCTCGTCTCTCCTGTACGGATACGCTCTGCCAGACGGGTCGCGGAATCGAGTAGAAGCGGGCTGTTCATGCGCTCTCCTGCGGGGTGTCCGAGGCTGGCTCGCCTTGCGCTCCGAGGGCGACACGGATGCGTTCACGGGTCTCCTGCATGAAGGCCTCGGTCGATGCGAACTGCTCCGGCCGGAGGATCTCCAGGACCTCGATCTCAACAGAAATCCGCTCGGCAGCCGCGATGGCGCTGGAGTCCTTGCGGGCGATCAGGTGGCTGCCTCGGATGACCACAGGCACCAGCGGAAGGCCCGTCTCACGAGAGAGCGAAAAGGCACCATGCTTGAAGGCACGCAGCCGTCCATCTTCCGACCGCGTCCCTTCCGCAAAGAGAAAGACCGATGTGCCTCGAAGCAGCACCCGCTTGCCTTCCGCCATGAGCCACTCGGTGCTCCGCTTGTCGCCCCGCTTCACGGGTAGAAAGCCTGCGAGGTGCAGCGTCCAACCAAGCACCGGCACCTGAAAGAGGCTGGACTTTGCAACCGCGACGAAGGGGTGTTCGACGTAGAACATGAGCACGGCGTCGGCCATCGAGGCGTGGTTGGAGGCGAAGAGGTAGGTCTGCTTCGGATCAAGCCGCTCAAGCCCCGTGACCTTCACCGTCCAGCCCGGCACGATGTTGATGTAGGAGCGACCCCGCCAGCCGACCATGTTGAGGATGGTACGACGGTTTGCATCGAATGGAGCCGTCACGATTCGGACGGTCAGCACTGCGACAAAAAAGAGGAACATCGTGATGCAGAAGTAGACCCAGTAGGTCACCGAGCCGAGGATGATCTTCAGCTTTGACATCTTGCCTCCGCGCGCCGGCTGTCGGGAGAGAGGCTCATGCCAGACGTCCCGCCTTGGCCTCCTGCATCCACTTCCGGAACTCGTCCTCGATGACCTTGATCGCCGTCCCCTTCAGCGGGCGGAGAAGAAAGGGCACATCGAGATCGATCTGCATCGCGCCCGGCCGCAGCTTCACCCCGCCCTTGAGCGTGAGCCCCTTGGCCGAGAAGGCGATGCCCACCTCGTCGTTCCCCTTCCAGGTGTAGGTCGGGTGATAGTCGGGGAACTTCGCCGCGTAGCCTTCGAGCGCCTTCTCAAGGCAGCGCTTGGCGAGCTCGGGGCTCAGATCGTGAGAGAGGCTGTGTTCGATTGCCATCTGTGACTCCTCGCTACTGCTGCTCGCGCTGGGCAGCCGCCCTGACCTTCGCTGCCCGCGACCGCATGCGCATGTTGATGAACTCCATCAGCAGCGCAAAGCCCATCGCGACATAGGTGTAACCCTTCGGCACATGCAGCCCCGTTCCCTCCATCAGCAGTGTACCACCGATGAGGACGAGGAAGGAGAGTGCAAGCACACGGACGCTCGGGTGGCGCTGCACAAACTCGCCCACCGGGCCGACGAAGAAGACCATCGCGATCATCGACAGCAACATCGCCAGCACCATGATGCCGATGTGATCGACCATCCCGACCGCCGTCACCACCGAGTCGATGGAGAAGACGAGGTCGATGAGCATGATCTGAAAGATCACGCCTGCAAAGGCCGACTTCGCGGCGCGCCCCGCCCGTGCGTTCTCGAGGTCGCCCATCTCAGGCGCCACTGTCTCAGGTTGGTGCTCCGCCGGCCGCTCCACATTCTCATAGATTTCGTGCGTCGCCTTGTAGATGAGGAAGAGGCCACCCGCGACGAGGATCAGCTCCTTGCCATTCCACGGGCGCACAAACTCGAAGAGCGGCTCGGTGAGCCTCATCACCCATGAGATGGAGAAGAGCAGCGCGAGCCGTGAGAGCAGCGCTGCGACAAGGCCCAACTGGCGCGCCTTGTCCTGCTGCTCCTTGGGGAGCTTCGATGCCAGAATCGTGATGAAGACGATGTTGTCGATGCCCAGCACCAACTCCATGCCGGTGAGCACAAGCATCGAGACGAGCGAAGCGGAGTCGAGCGGAAATCCTAAATCCATGGTGCCACGAGCGAATGGGTGAGGCGCCCCTCCTAGCAGAGGGCCCGCGGCGCGACGAGGGGCTTGCTTGACCCAAGAGGGTGCCGGTGCTTGACAGGCGCGGCGGCCTACGCGCTGCCATGGAGGTGTGCATGAAAGGTCTGGAAGCGTTGGTGAACCGCTATGTTCTCCTCTCGTTGCGGCGGCCTTGGCTGCTCATCGCAGTCTACTCCGTCATCACCGTCGCCTCGCTTCTTCTCGCCACCCGCCTGAAGCTCGAGACCGACCTCAAAGACCTGCTCCCCGCCGACGCACCCTCCGTGGTCGCACTCGACGAGGCCCGCGCCCGCCAGGGCTCCAGCGATAAGTTTGTCATCGCCGTCGACTCGCCCGATCCGCTCAAGACCCTCGCCTTCATCGATGCCCTTGCGGCCGAACTCGACGGATGGGAGGCGGCGGAGTCCATCGAGTTCAAGCAGGACCGACAGTTCCTCCTTGACCACGCGCTCCTCTTCCTCCCCGTAGAGGACCTCGGCCGGATCAAGGGCAACCTGCAGCGCATGGTCCGTAAGAAGCTGGCCGACAAGAACCCGCTCTTCATCGACTTCGAAGGGGACGACGATGGCTCCGGCACCGCGGAGGCCATCGAAGAGGTCAACTGGCGCGACCCCTTCTCCTGGATCGACCGGCTCTCACTTGCCGAACTCGGCGTAACCGACGCGCAGATCAACGAGGGCGTTGTCGCCTTCGACGAGGCCGTCGGAGAGCCGGACGGCTCGGCTGTCGAAGCACTACCCGAGGCCAGCGGCGAGGCGCTCGTCAAGGCTGAGGCCGAGGCCGCTGCCAAGCACCAAGAGGCCGCATCTTCGGCCCGCAAACTGCCCAAAAAGTATCGCGACTACTTGGTCGCACGCGGCGGCGAGGTGGCTGTCCTGACCGCCCGCATGAAGGGCCGCAGCACCGACACCGCCTACGCCAAGCAGGTCTTCGAGCGGGGCCAGAAGGCCATCAACAAACTCGACCCCAAGTCATTCCATCCGCAGATGCGCGCCCTCGTCGTTGGCCCCTATGGCGACTACAGGCAGGTGAAGCAGATCTCGAACGACGCCTCCTCCGCAACGACCCTCTCCGTCGTGCTCGTGCTGGCCCTGCTCGTCCTCTTCTTCCGCAATCTGCGCTCCATCCCCATCATCATGCCTGCGCTCTTCGTCGGGCAGGCCTGGACCTTTGGTATCATAGCAATCACCTACGGCCGGTTGAACATCCTCACCGCCTTCGTCTTCGCCATGCTCGTCGGCATGGGCATCGACTTCGCTATCCATGTCTACGGTCGCTCGCTCGAGAAGTTCAACGAGGGCCATAGCTGGGAAGAGGCCCTCTTCGACGCGATCTGGAAGACGGGGCGCGCCCTCGTCTCGGCCTGGCTCACCACCGTCGTCGCGCTCGCCATGCTCATCTTCGCCCATTTTGAGGGATTCCGTGAGTTCGGCGTCGTCTGCACCCTCGGCATCACCGTCTGCCTCGTGACCACCTTCCTCATTATCCCGCCGCTCATCGGCGCAACCGAGCGGTTCAGTCTCGCAAAGCGGCGACCGCCTGCCCCTGCCTCCGCGATGCCGCCCGCCAAGAGTCGCTGGCTTCTCCGGCTCTCTTCGGCGGTCTTCCTCCTGCTCGCCATCTGGGGTGCCTACGCCTCCCGCGAGGTTGGCTTTGAGTATAACCTGCGCAAACTCGAGGGCAGCAAGCCCACCCAGGGCATCAAGTATGGCGCCGCACTCGGCTCGGGGAAGAGCTCCACCCCCGCCATCATCCTTGGCCATTCCGAAGCGCAGATGCGCGAGGTCCACAAGCTGCTCCGCAGCAGGCTCCGTGCGGGCGACTCCAGGCTCACCTCCTTCCTTACCGTCGAAACCTTCCTGCCCTCAGACATGGATGCCCGTCTTGCGGTGATCGACGAGATCCACGACATCCTCAACAAGAAGGCGCTCAAGCGGCTCGAGGGGCGCGAAGGCGAGGCTGTCTCAGCGCTGCTCGCACTCACGGAGGTGGAGCCCTTCAAGGCCGCCGACCTGCCTGAGTGGGTCCGGCGCTCGCTCACGGAGAAGGATGGCTCCTTCGGCCACATCGGACTCCTCTACGGGACCTACCATTCCGCCGACTCAAAGGATGTCGCCGAGTTCCAGAAGCTCTACGGCTCTATCCCCACCTCGATGGGTGATGTGAAGGTCTCCACCAGCGGCTTCATCCTCTCCGATGTTGTTCGCTACGTGCAGGCCGACGGCAAGAAACTGCTCTGGCTTGTCATGCTAAGCCTCGTCGTGATCCTGCTTCTCGATTTCCGCGACCTTTTTGCCACCGTGGTCTGCCTGGCCTGCCTCGTCGCAGGCATCTTGATCACGCTCGGCGTCATGTGGGCCTACGACCTCAAGGTCGGGCTCTTCAACATGGTCGTGTTGCCCACGGCGCTGGGTATCGGCATAGATGGCGCCACCCATATCTATCATCGGTTCAAAGAGGAGGGCCCGGACCGCATCTGGTTCATCCTCAAGACCACCGGCAACTCGGTCGTCGCAGCCGCGCTTACCACGGTCGCAGGGTTTATCGGTCTCGCCTTCGTCGACCATGCAGGCATCCGCTCGCTTGGCCAACTCGCCGTCATAAGCATCACCGTCTGCATGGCCGCAGCCATCGGCATTCTGCCGGGGCTCCTCACCTTCTCCAACTACCGGCCCCAGGGCGCCGAGGGCGAGCCGAAGCGTGATGAGGTTGAGCCGAAGGTCGCGGAGACCGAGCCTGCAGCGTAGGGCAGGTCGCAGCCGCGCGGCGCCGAGGGGCGCTTCTACCCGCTAGATAAAGAGCGTGTCGAGCACGCCCTGCAGGACATCGTCACTGGCGAAGCTAATCTGGATGGTGCCGGAGCCGTCCGGGTTCGACACGAGCACGACCTTGGTGCCCAGATGCTGCATCAGACGCCTCTGAACGTCTCGAAGGGCAGGGCGGAGTTCAAGCGCTTCGGTCCGCTTTTTCTTCGGCGTCGGCGGCTTGCTGGGGTCGTCTTCCGGATCGAGGGTGGGGCCAATGTCGCGGCCCTCTCGCAGCGCTCGCGCAAGCTCCTCCGCGGCGCGAACTGAGAGCCCTTCGGTCACGATGCGCTCGGCGAGCAGCCCGTGCAGGGCCTCACCGACCGACAGGATTGCCCGTGCATGCCCCGCGCTGATCGCCCCCTCAGCCACAAGGTTGAGGATGGCAGCAGGCAGTTTGAGTAGGCGCACCGCATTGGCGACTGTGGGCCGACTCTTGCCCACGCGGTCGGCAACCTGCTCCTGCGTCATGCCGTAGGCAGTCATGAGACGATGGTATGCGTCGGCCTCTTCCAGCGGGTCGAGGTCGCGCCGCTGTACATTCTCCACCAGCGCCAGCAGAAAGGCATCTGCATCGGCAGCCTCGTGCACCACGACTGGCACATGGGTGAGCCCCGCCAGCTTGCTCGCACGGAGCCGGCGCTCGCCCGCGATGAGGCTGTACCGTCCATCCGGCAGGGTGCGAACGACCAGCGGCTGAATGATCCCCGACTCAACGATCGATGCAGCGAGTTCGCGGATGCCGTCGTCGTCAAAGCGGATACGCGGCTGGTTGAGCATGGCGTCGATCAGATCGACGGAGACATCAATGACCGCGCGTCGTAACTTCTCGGCGTCGGCAGCTGCGGCTGCTTCGGAGGGCGTCGGCTCAACCACGGCAGGCGGCACAGGCGGGCCACCCTGCGGAATCAGCGAGCCGAGGCCACGCCCCAAGCCCTTGCGGACCGGTAGTTTGGCGGCGTCGCTCACGACCCCTCCTCGTTGCGGTTGCGATCCACGAACTCCTTCGCGAGCGCCATGTAGTTCCGGGCACCGCGCGAATCGATGTCGTAGGTGATGATGGGTGTGCCGTGCGACGGCGACTCGCTGAGCCGCACATTCCGCTGAATGACCGTCTGGTAGGTGTGGGCAGGGAAGTGCGAGCGAACCTCGTCCTCGACCTGCCGCGAAAGGTTGTTTCGGGCATCGTGCATCGTGATGAGCATGCCCTCAATGCGAAGCCCGGGGTTGAGCGATTTTTTGAGCATCTCGATCGTCTCGAGCAGACGAGCGAGCCCTTCGAGCGCGTAATACTCGGCCTGAATCGGGATGAGCACGGTGTTCGCGGCGCAGAGCGCGTTGAGCGTGATGAGGCTCAACGACGGCGGGCAGTCGAGCACGATGAAGTCGTAGTCATCCACCACATCGGCGAGCGAATCGCGCAGGATGTGCTCTCGGTTGTCTTCACCAACGAGCTCGATCTCGGCCGCCGCAAGGTCGGTCCTGGCCGCGATGAGATCCAGCATGGGCACGGTCGTCCCCACGATTGCTCCGCGCGCGGAGACGCGCCCCGCGAGCACCTCGTAGACCGAGTGCTCAACGGCGTCACGGTCGCAACCCACGCCCGAACTCGCGTTCCCCTGCGGGTCGAAGTCGACAAGCAGCGTGCGAAAGTGGAGCGCCGCAAGGCAGGCTCCGAGGTTGACCGCGGTGGTCGTCTTGCCGACACCGCCCTTCTGGTTGGCGATTGCGATGGTCTTGCCCATACGCAACGGTTAGCACACAAGGGCGGTTGGTCAACTACGCAGCGCGCCCCCGAACTGGCTGGCTTCTGCACCAAAATGCACCGCAGCGACGAATCGTTGACCGTCCCGCCCGCTCGCTTTAGGAGGGCGCGCCCCCCCCCTCTGCAAGCGAGCATCCGAATGCGCTCTTTTTTCCCTCTTGGACTGCCCTGCCTCTTCGCCCTGACCCTGCTCTCCGCCGGTTGTCAGAATACTCCGAGCAAGCTGGAAAAGTGGGCAAACACTGAGGCCTCCGAGGAACTCTACAAGACGGTCCTCCTCGACCCCAAGTCGAACGATGAACTCCGCAAGGTTGCCCTCTTCCACCTCGTCGCTCAGGCCGACTACTCTGCCGGGATGCTTATGGGCGGAGGTTTTCTCAAGGAGATCCCCGAAGCAACCCGGAGCCGTGCGGTCCGTGACGCGCTTCCCCGCATCAAGGCTGAGCTCCTCGACAAGGAGGGGCCCAAGCGCATCAAGGCGCGCGACCTCCTCTACCAGATCCGTCTTGCCGTGACCGATGCGCCCACAAAGGAGGCCATCGACGCCCTTCTCTTGGAGTGGGTGGCCCAGTCCTGGAAACCGGAGGCTGAGGTCGGCTCCGTCGCCTTCCGCGACATCGCAGGCGTCCTCGGCGCCGAGAAGGTCTCGCCCATCCTCATCAAGGTGCTGGAGAGCAAGGAGCTCACCTTTGCCCAAGTCCGTGGCCTGCAGACCCAGCTTCGGCGCACCGCCTGGCTCCCCAAGGCCGACGCCGTCGCTGCAGCCCTGCTGCCCGTCTGGGACCGCACCGACATCCCCAACGATCCCCAGCTCCGCGTCGACTTCCTCGATGACCTCTCGTCCTTCAAAGAGTCGCCCTCGCTCCAGGCATGGCTCGTCGCACGCGGCGGCGATCCCAAGACAGACCCCACCTTCGCAAATGTCATGATGGACATGCTCAAGGGCATGGTCGTGAACGATTCGCTCATCGCCAGCTACACAAACATGCTGCAGAAGGAGTCTGTCTCGCGCTGGGCCGCCTTCCAGAAGCTGGTCGAGGCGAAGAACTCCGAGGGTCTTGAGCTTGCGCTCTCCAAGTTGCCTGTCTCGGGCGAGTATGGCGCCTGGGACCGCGGCATCGTCCCGAACGGATTTGCGGAGGCTGGAAAGTCGGTCTGCAGCCTCTCCAAGCTCGCCGAGATGGGCGACAACGCTCGCCGCGTCTTCGAGGCCCACATCGGAGATGCCAACATCCATGCCGCTGCGCTCTCTGTGCGCTGCCTTCAGGGGCTCGGCGACGCGAACACCATCGCCAAGCTTGAGGCCGCCAAGAGCGGCGCCAACGCCAAGACCGAAATCCCGGCCTGGGGCGGCATGAAGTTCGGCGCTCTCCTCGCCGAGAGCGCGACAGCCATCAGGACCCGCACGGGCGGCAAGTAGGCATCCCGCATGGTGGCGGCGCTCCTCCTAGCCCTGCTCTTTGCAGCGGCGGCGGCGCTTGCTTCGGAGCCGTCGGACGAGGAGTTGATGCTTGCCTACAAGGCGGGCAACGCAGGGGCCTTCAACCAGCTCTTCGCGCGCCATCAGGGCTCTCTGCTCCGCTTCATGCTTCGGAGCACCCGCTCTGCCGCTAAGTCCGAAGAACTCACCCAAGAGGTCTTCTTCCGCGTGGTGCGCATGGCACCGAACTACGAGCCTCGCGCTAAGTTTCGGACCTGGCTCTTCACCATGGCCCGCAACCTCTGCATCGACGAGTCGCGGCGGGTGGAGAAGGGAAGGGTCGACTCGCTCGACGAGCCGATCGGCGACTCGGGCAACCTCCGGCGCATCGACCTCTTTGCCGATACCTCCCAGCTGCCTGCCGATCAGGGCCCCGTCCGAGCCGAGTTCAACGCGCGGCTGGCGACGGCGCTTGCAGAGATGCCGGCAGAGCAGCGCGAGGTCTTCGAACTGCGGGTCGTAGCAGAGCTCCGCTTCCCCGAAATCGCCTCCATCCTGAGTGCGAACGAGGACACCATCAAGGCGCGCTTCCGATATGCCTGCCGTCGTCTGCGGGATACCTTCGGCGACTACGCCGGCTTTACATTCGATGCCCCTGGCGCTGGCGAAAGGGGTGCTTGATGCGGCCTATGCAACGCCCGCCTAGACCCATTCTGTCGCACGGCCGTTCCATGCGCTGCGCCTGCTTGCGCGCCCCGGTGGCTCCATGACCAAGTTCGACTGCACAAACTGCCAGGATGCGCTGGCCGACCGCCTCGATGCGGAGACGCAGCCGACGGGTGACCTCGCGGCTCATCTCGCGGAATGCAGCGCGTGCGCGGCGGCCTGGTCGCAGCTGCAGCAGGCCTGGAGCGTGCTCCGGCCGGAGGGCTTGGCGCTCTCGGCCGAGGCGCAGGCCCGGGTGCTCGCCTACGCTGCGGCGCACGCTCCCGGGGTGCAGCGGGTGACCGAGTCTGCTCCCAGCAGGCCGATCGGGCGCTGGTTCTGGGCCGCCTTCGCCGTCGCGCTGGTGGTCGTCGTCTGGAAGGTCGGCACAGTGCCCGAGCCTACGCGCGCCGCACCGCCCGAGGCTGCCAAGATGGCGCAGGTCGAGCCAGCTCCGGCCGCTGCGCGCCCGCCTCTGCCGAACTCTGAGGCTTCCGCCCGCTCGGTCTCGCGGGAAGAGGTCGCGGCGGAGCGTACGAGAGCTGCAGCCGAGGTGGTGTTCGAGGCTGACGAGAAGCCGGCCCCGGAGCCTACGGAGCGTCGGTCGCCGGCCCCCGCGCTGGTGCCCCGCGCGGCGGAGCAAGCACCCTCTTCGAAGGCGAAAGCTGAGATGTCGAACACCGACGCGGAGGCACCGAAGATGGCTGCATCGCCAGCCTCCCGCGCGCCCCGTCTCCGCGCCGAAAGTCAGGTGGAGGATGCGCTTGGCGGCGAAGCGGGTGCCGCATCGGACAGCGTAGCCGGCGTCGGCCCGGCTCCGGCGGCGAACGCTGCATCGGGCGCCGCTCCCGCAGGTCGAGCGGCGGTTCGCGAGTCCCGCGCTGCTGCCTCCGCGCCCGCGGCGCCTGTCGCTGTCGGCGGCTCGCAGCCAGCCGCGCCGGCGCTCGATCAGCCAACGCGCGCGGCGCTCGACACCCTCCTTCAGGCTGGTGGGTCGGGCGCAGCGGGCTGGTCTCAGCTCCGAAGCGCGACATCGTCCTCTTCGCTCCGAGGCTTCGAGGCAGTCCTCGCCAGCTGCGGTTCAGATGCCCACCTCTGCGACGGTGCCGCGCTCGGTGCGGGTGCCCTCCGTGCGGCCGCTCGCCGGGCCGATGCCACGCCGCTGCTGCAGCGCGCCGCGCGGAGCGAAGTCGGCGCGGTGGCCGCCGCCGCCCGCCGGCTCCTCGCCGGACCATGATCCGCCGCGCCGCAGCGCTCCTGTTCGTCCTGCTGAGCTCCGGCTGCGCTGAAGGCCCGCGAGAGCGCCTCGTTGTGGCGCTCGAAGCGGCGCCCAAAAATATCGACCCCCGCTTCGCCGCCAGCGACTACGACGGCAAACTCTCACGGCTCCTCTTCCCGGGCCTCACCACAAACGACACGCCTTCTGGCGAGACCGAGCTCGACCTCGCCGCCAGCATCGACGATGAGGGCTCCGGCAGCCTCCGCATCGAACTCCGGGCCGACGCCCGCTTCTCTGACGGCAGCCCCGTGCTGGCCGCCGATGTCGCTGCGACCTACGCCTCGATGGCAGCCCCCGCCTCGCCAAGCCCCTATCGGGCCCTCTTCAGCACCATCTCCGCCGAGGTGCTCGGCCCGCGCACCCTCCGGCTCACCGCCAACCCTGCCAAACCTTCGCTCCGCTACGAACTCGAGATGGGTGTTCTGCCCGCAGCTTGGCTCCGCTCCGCCGGCGCAGACAAGGAGAAGACCGCCATCGGCGCGGGCGACTGGCGGCTCCTCCGCACGGAGAGCGACGGGACCATCATCTTCGCGCCCGTTGCGCCGCGCCCCGGCCAGCCCTCCGAGCTCTGGTTCAAGCCCATGGTGGACGACAACGCTCGGCTCTTTGCGCTCGCCACCGGGCGGGTCGACCTCGTGCAGAACGCCGTCCCGCCCAACCTGCTCAGCGTTGTTCGAGGCTACGACTCTCTCGCCGTGGAGCAGTCCGACTCCTTCAAACTCACCTACATGGCCATCGCCACGCAGCACCCCACCTTGGGCAATCGGCGGGTGCGCGAGGCCATCAGCCTCGCCATCGATCGGCAGGGCATCATCTCCAGCCGCCTCGCGGGGACGGCCAAGATCGCCGACGGCTTTCTCCCGCCCCGAAACGCGCTCCACGACGCCTCGCTCCGACCGCTTGCCTTCGATCCAGCCCAGGCTTCTAGGCTGCTCGACGAAGCGTCGCTCCCCAAGGCCGCCGACGGCTGCCGGACTCACCTCACCATCAAGACCTCAACCAACAAACTGCGAAGGAGCATCGCGACGCTCATCGCTGCCGATCTCACCCGCGTCGGCCTATGTACCGAGGTGCAGAGCCTCGAGTGGGGCACCTTCTTCGACGACCTCAAGCGGGGCAACTTTGAGCTGGCCACCCTGCAATGGCCGTCGGTCCAGGAGCCAGGAATCTTCCGCTGGGTCTTCCACTCCGCCTCCATCCCCACCGAGGCCAACGGCTGGGCGGGCGCGAACCGTGGACGCTACGGCGACGCCCAGACCGACAGGCTCATCGAGGCTGCTGAGGTCGCACAGACCCCCGATGCCCGCCGCCGCGCCTACGCCGCGCTGCAGCAGCGCCTGGCCGCTGAGCTGCCCTATGCCTTCCTCTGGAACGAAGACAACATCGTCGTCCACAACCGGCGCTGGAGCGGCTTCGAAGCGCTGCCCAATGGCCGGCTCCAGGCGCTCTCAAAGGTCCGCGCCACCCCGTGAGCGACTAGCCCTTGCTGCCGAGCACGGCCTCGATGTCGGTGCGAAGCTCGTCTGGATCGGTGCCGCCCGTGTAGACGCGACGAACCACCCCTTCGCGGTCCACCAGCACCTTGAATGGGATCCGATAGACCGCATACTGGCTCGACGCTGACCCATCATCCAAGAGGATCGGGAAGGCTCCCGCTGCACCACCCAGCGCGCGGCGGATCGCTCCGCCACGGTCTGCCATGTCTTCGTCGATGTTGACCGACAGCAGCGTAAAGGGCTCGCTGCCCAGCTCCCGCGCTAGCACGGCCAACGAGGGGAGCTCACGCTTGCAGGGGCCGCAGCCGGTGGACCAGAAGTCGATGAGCCGGACCTGACCGGTGGTGGCCGCGAGCGACGTCACGGTCTCGCTGTCCATCGTCCGAAGCGAAAAGGTCGGCGCAGGCTGTCCGATCAAAGCGCTCTGCGGCCCCGACCCTCCCGCCGACTGAGGGTGCGAACGGTACCAATGGATGTTATAGACCACGAGCAGGCCGAGCACCGCTACGGTCAGCCACGGCACGCGCCGCCACCAAGGGGCTGTGCTGCTTGCGGATGCGACTGCGGGCTCCCTCTTCATCTTCCAGACACCCTCGCTCGGACCATCGATGGACCTCCTTGTAGAACCTGCTGCGAGCCACTGCAAACGAACCTCGTCGCCACTCGTCCGATTCGCGTTCTTCGGGCTGTTCCTCTTCGCCGCCTGCAGCAAGCAGGGCGACGACCCATCGAAGGAGGCCGCCGAAGGCAGTGCCGCCCCCGTCCCCGTCGAGGTCGCCAAGGTGGCGCGCGGTGTGATGGAGCAGGTGGTCACTGCAACCGCGACGCTTGCCAGTGATGCCTCGGTAACGCTCACGACGATGGCCTCCGGAACGCTCCTCTCCTTCGAGGTCGAGGAGGGCGCCAGCGTCGCAAAGGGGGCGCTGCTCGCCCGCGTCGACGCGCAGGATGCCGTGATGGCAGCCGAAGAGGCCGGTCGCCTCCATGCACAAGTGGAGCGCGAACTGGTCCGTGTCCGGCCGCTCGTCGAGAAGGGCTTCGTTGCCCGGCAGATTCTCACCGAGCTCGAGGCCCGCCTCTCCTCCGCCGCCTCTGCGCGCGAACGAGCGTCGCTCCGCGTGGGAGACGGAGAGATCCGCGCGCCCTTCGACGGCTTGTTGCTCCGCCGCGAAGCACAGCCTGGCGCGCTCGTCACGCCCGGCACGCCAATCTGCCAGTTCGCAGACCCCAAGGCACTCTCCGCCCGCTTCCTGCTCCCGGAGCGCTGGCTGCAGAGCCTCAAGGTCGGCTCCAAGGTCCGCCTCCGCGCCGACGCACGGACAGGCTGGGAGTTCGAGACGACCGTCACCCGCATCGACGCCACCGTCGACGCCTCGACCGGCACCGCAGGCATCCAGGTCGCCATCCCTGCCGACCAGACCGAAGGGCTCCGGCCCGGCATGTTCGTCCGCGCCGAGTTCGTCGTAGACGCCCACGCCGCCGCCCTCCGCATCCCCGCCCGCGCAGTCCTCTACCGCGGCCAGGAGACCTCGGTCTTCGTCGTACGAGCCAAGGGAACAGCCTCCGTCGCAGAGCGTCAGGCCATCAAGCTTGGCTTCGAGTACCGCGGCTTTGTTGAGGTCATCTCAGGCCTCTCAGAGGGCCTCCAGGTGGTGGTCGTCGGGCAGAGCGGTCTCGATGCAGGCGCCAAGGTCATCGCTCAAGCAGAGGCTACTACCGCGCCTGCTGCCGCGCCTGCTGCCGCGCCTGCTGGCAGCGGCGCCGCGCCCGCGGCAGAGGGCTCCGGGGCAGGGCGATGAAGGCGCGAAGCTGGTCTGCCACTGCCGCAGACCGCCCCGTTGCCACTTGGATGGCCACCGTCGCGATCGTGGTCTTCGGCCTTGTCTCGCTCGGCCAGCTCCCGCTCGCGCTGCTCCCCGACCTGAGCTACCCCACCATCACCGTCCGGACCACTTTCGATGGCGCGGCCCCGGAAGAGGTTGAGCAGGCTGTGACAAATCCCATCGAGAAGGTGGTCGGCACGGTGGAAAACGTCGTCGGGGTC
>CANKLS010000011.1 GCA_947483645.1 Bradymonadales bacterium
AGCGCGTTGTGGTGGGTCGCAAAGGGGCGGGCCGTTGCGCCGCCCGGCGTGGCATGCATCATGGGCGTCTCGACCTCGAGGTAGTCGCGGCGGTCGAGGAAGCTGCGGATGGCGCTGACGATGCGGGTCCGCTTGTAGAAGACCTCGCGGACCTCGTCGTTCATCACCAGGTCGACGTAGCGCATGCGGTAGCGCTGCTCGACATCCGATAGCCCCTTGAACTTGTCGGGGAGCGGGCGGATGCTCTTGGTGAGCATGATGATCTCGGTCGCGGCGACCGAGAGTTCGCCCGTCTTCGTGCGCATCAGTGTGCCGCGGAAGCCGAGGATGTCGCCGAGGTCGAAGGTGAGGAGGCGGTCGAAGAGCTCCTGGCCTACGCTGCCGAGCGAGACGAAGACCTGCAGGAAGTTGTCATCGCTCGGCGCTCCTTTGAGGCCGTCGCGGCAGGTGCGGTCGGCGAGCTTGAGGAAGGCGGCCTTGCCCATCTTGCGGAAGAGGCGGAGGCGTCCGGCAACGGTCACGGGGATAGCCCGCTCCGCGAGCTCCTCCGCGGGCATCGAACCGGCTTCGGCATAGACCTGCGCGGCGGTGTGACTCACCTCGAAGCCGTTCGCGAAGGGGCTGGTGCCGGCCTCGCGGAGGGCGTCCACCTTGGCCACACGCTCCTGCACGATGTGGTTGTCGAAGCGGTCGCGATAGGCAGAGATGCGTTGGTCGTGGCTCATGCGTGGGCCCGTCAGTAGGCTTCGTCGGAAGGCGCGACGGCAATGCCCTTGCGAGCTGCCATCGCGTTCGCGAACTGGAGGAGATAGGTGTCGATGAAGGGCTGCAGGTCGCCGTCGAGTACGCCGCCCGTGTTGCTGGTTTCGTGCTGGGTCCGGAGGTCTTTGACCATCTGGTAGGGAGCGAGGACGTAGCTCCGAATCTGGCTGCCCCAACCCACATCGGCCTTATCGGCGTAGAGCGCTGCATTGATGGCTTCGCGCTTGCGCTGCTCTTCTTCGTAGAGCCGGCTGCGGAGCATCTTCATGGCCGTGGAGCGGTTCTTGAGCTGCGAGCGCTCGCTCTGGCACTGCACGACGGTGTTGGTCGGGATGTGGGTGATTCGGACGGCCGAGTCGGTCCGATTGACGTGCTGTCCGCCGGAGCCCGAGGCGCGGTAGGTGTCGATGCGGAGGTCGGCCTCCTTGATGTCGACCTCGATGGCGTCGTCGATTTCGGGGAGCACGCCGACCGAGGCAAACGAGGTGTGGCGGCGGGCCTGGCTGTCGAAGGGGGAGATGCGCACGAGCCGGTGCACGCCCGTCTCCGGTCGGAGGTAGCCGAAGGCGAACTCGCCGGTGACGTGGAAGGTGGCGCCCTTGATGCCCGCCTCTTCGCCATCCTGGTAGTCGAGGACCTCAGTCTTCCAGCCCTTCTTCTCACAGAAGCGGAGATACATGCGGTAGAGCATGTGGGCCCAGTCTTGGCTCTCGGTGCCACCGGCGCCGGCGGCGATGGTGACGATGGCGTTGTTGCGATCGGTGGGGCCGCTGAGCATGCGCTCCAGCTGCATCTTTTCGAGTACCGCGTCGGCCTCGGCGAGGCCGACCTTGAGGTCCTCGGCGACAGCCTCTTCACCCATCTCGGCGCCCAGCTCGAGCAGCGCGCCGCAATCGGCAAGTTTGCCAGACAGCTCCTTGAAGAAGGTCAACACCTTCTCCAGGTTGGCCCGCTCCTGCATGACAGTCTGGGCCTTGTCTGCGTCGCCCCAGAAGGCGGGGTCGGACATCTGATAGTTCAGTTCTTGGAGTTTCTCGGTCTTGCGAGCGACGTCAAAGATACCCCCGGAGCTCGCCAAGCCGCTGATTCAGCGACTGGAGCTCTTCACGAAACTGTTCCATCTTTGGGACCCTGGGCGCGGCGCCGGATGGGCGCGTGTTGGCGCTGTCGGTTAGCCCCGCGCGAGCGGCTGCGTCAAGCGGCTTATGGGCTCAGGGGGCCGCGGCGGCAGCCTCGGCGAAGCGGGCCGCCTGCTTTGCGTAGTAGGGGTCGGTGGGCTGGTCGGCCTGCGCGCGGGCCGACTCGGTCGCAGCACCGGCATGGTCGCCGTTCGCGGCGAGGAGTTCCGCAAGCGTGTCGCGCAGACCGGCATCCTTGGGTGCCAGTTCGAGGCCGCGGCGGGCGATGGCGATACCGGTCTCCAGCTCCCGCTTCTCGCGGAAGTAGAACCAGGCAATGGCATTGGCTGTGCCCGCATCGGGCTCGGCTGCGAAGGCCCGCTCAGCGGCGGCAGCGGCGGCGGGTCCGTTGCCGGCCTTGAGGTAGGCGACCACGGTCTGCACCCGCGCCTCGGAGGACTCGTTCGAGCCGGGGAAGTCGCGCTCGATGCAAACAAAGGTCTCGACCGCCTTGGCATACTGCTTCAAGCCACGGAGGAAGTGATACTTGCCGAGCACCATGAGCGCCCTCCGGTCGAGGCCGGTGGCGCTGCCCTTGGCCCGCTGGATGACGGTCTGCAGCGCAACTTCGGACTCGTTTGCGAGGCCGCGCACCGAGGCCCGAAAGCCGAAGTCGAAGAGCAGTTCGAGGTCGTCCGGCGCGGCCTTCACCTTCTCCCGGAGCGCCTCGAGCGTGCCCTTGCCCGAGAGGTCATCGGTGAGCGCAGCGGCGAACTCGGTTGCAGGCAGGAAGCCGAAGACGCGGTCGATCTCGGTGCCGTCGCCGCGGAGCAACAGGACGGTCGGATAGCCGACCACATGGTAGCGCTCGACGAGCGGAATGCCGGCCGCTGACTCGGCGTCGATGCGCATCGCCACCATCCCGTCGGTGATGCTCGCCACCTCCTCGGTCGGGAAGACCTCGGCATCGAGCTTGTGACAGGGGCCGCACCAGGTTGCATAGAGGTCGAGGAGCAGCGGCTTGCCCGCGGCCTTTGCCTCGGCGAGCGCCGCTTCGAAGGAGCCCTCGGTCCAGCGCACGCCTGCGGCGGAGGCCCGGGCAGGAAGCAGGCAGAGGAGCGCGGCAGGGAGCAGAAGTGCGACAAGGAATCGGTAGGAAGCGCGGCGTGCGTTCATGGTTGGCTCAGGGTGAGTGGCTGCAGACGGTGGTCAGCGCATGGGGTGGTCGAGCCACTCGGGCAGGCCGGCGACAGCGGTGCGGGTGGCAGCATCGATGGGGAAGGCCCAGGCCTCGTAGAAGTTGATGAGGTTGAAGCCGGCCGCGCGCGACGACTCGATGACCCAGGTCTGGATGCGGGCGTTGTCGTCGTCGGCCGGCCGCTCCGCCTCGGTCATGTTGCGGTAGCGGGCGAACACGGTTGAGAAGAGCTCCCAGCCGAACCGCTCCTGGAGCTGAAGGTAGGTCTCGAGCGCTGTCCAGACCGACCAGTTTGCAAAGTTGGGTGCCCGCCGCCAGCTGGCGATCGTCGAGGCGCGGCTCGCGGCGGTGATGGCCGGATGAGCCGAGGCGCGCGGAGTGCCGGCCACCTCTTCGGAGAGATAGACCGACCAGAGATTGCAGGTGGTTTCGGTGGTGCCGGGCAGGATCCAGTCGTTCCACTGGTGGTTGTGGCCGAACTCGTGGAAGGGGCCCCACATGCCGTCGGCGGCGCTTCCGCTCACGAGCGCAACCTGCGGCGCCGCGTCGAGGTGGCCCATCACGGGGTAGCCGGAGTGAAGGTATCCAGCGCTGATCTCACGGTCTGCGACGATGCGCTCGGCGCGGAGCGTCGAACGGTCGAAACCGCCGAGCGTGCCGGCTGCCGTCATCGCGCGGGCCCAGTAGTCCTGAGGCACAGCGGCGTCGGCGACCTCGAGCGCGACCGAGGCGGGGATGGAGCCAATCCAGCCTGCAGTCTCAATCTCTGCCCAGGGCGCGCCGAGCTGCTGCATCGCCTGCCAGTCGGCGAGCGTGTCGCGGCCTCGGACATGGTGGGCCATCGCGACGGCGCCCTCGATGGTCACCGTGACGGGCCCGAGCGAAGCGGTGCGAGGAACCGTGATGTAGATGGGGCCGCCGAAGCCGTTCGCGATGAGCGTGACCGCCTCTGCGAGCGGCGCGCTGCGGACGATGCGGGGCATGCGGGGCCAGCTGGCGAGGCCGAAGAGGGTGTCGGTGTGGGCGCCTACCTGAACGCCGAGGCCGTCGCCTGCGAGGTTGGCGGGGATGGTCACTGTGATGAGCTCGCCCGGCGCGGCGTAGAGGCCGGTGCTGCGCCAGAGGTCGTCGCCTGCGCCGGAGTAGATGAAGTTGAGCGGGTAGCCGGCATCGTTTCCGTCGACGGTCAGCGTCTTGGCGTTACGCGGCGCATCCTGCGCGACGGGGCCGGGGAAATCGCTGCCGGCGGGGTGGGCGACGACCTGATCCGCAGGCAGATCGAGCGCCTCGCGGATCTGCACCCGGGCTGCCAGCGCACGAACGGGCTCGCTTGCGGGCACCACAGGGTCGGCCTCGGTCGGGACGACGGCGCCCTGCCCTGCGCTGAAGGCCTGGGCAGCAACAAAGATGGACGAGTCGGTCGGGACCCAGGAGACGGCGACGCCCGCGGCGGAGGCAGCCCGGTCAGCTTCAGCGGACGAGAGCGAGATCTGGCCGGCATCGACGGCTGCCATCGCGTCGAGCGCGCAGGTGGCTTGGAGAAGGTCGGAGGCGCGGTTGGAAACGAGGTCGTAGGCGCCAGAATCGGCGGTATCACCCGTGACGAGGATGCCGGTGGGACGGAGCAGTTTGTTGCCCGGGAAGTTGGTCGCCTCGTCGTCGCGCGACTGCCCCCACCACCAGGCGTGGCCGCCGCTGATGAGACCGCCGCCCGCCTCCACAAAGGCGTGGATGTTGGCGAGGTTGGTCGCGGAGTAATCCTCGTAGTTGGTGGTCACGAAGACATCGACGCCGTCGAGTGCGTCGGCGGCCCCGACGACGACCGTGTAGCCTTCGGCCTCGAGCATCGCGGCGGCGCGGTCGTAGCTCCGGTCGAGCGCGATGACGCCCGTGCGTCCGCTACCGCTGCCCGTCCAGGCAACCGCGTTGCGCACCAGCTGGGCAAGGGCCGGCGCATCAACCGGGTCGCGGTTCAAGAGCCCCTCGTGGGCAATCGTGAAGACCCTGCCGGCGCCTTGGAGGGCAGCGGCTGCGATGATACGCTCGCCGCTGTCGACGATGACGGGGAAGGCATTTCGGCCGCCAACGACCAGGTAGGAGGGGAGCGCGCCGTCGGTGTTGAAGGCCGTGACGCCCTCCAGCAGGAGCGCCCGTTCGGCTTCGGCGTCACAGCTACAGCGGGTGCCGCCGCCATCGGTTTCCACGCAGGAGGCGATCTCTGCTGGACCGCACTGAACCGCCGGATCGGCGCAGCCCGTGAGCGGAGCCGTGTCGCCACCCGTGTCGCTGCCCGTGTCGCTGCTGCCGGTGTCGCCGCTGCCGGCCCCGGTGTCGGCCGAGGTGCCGGTGTCATCAGCCGTGTCGCCCGAACCCGCAGCGTCACCGCCCGCGTCTGTAACGGCGTCGCCCGCCGTATCGGCTTCGATGATGCCGCTGGCGGCGCCGCCGTCAGAACCGCAGGCAGCGGTGGTGAGAAGGAGTAGCGAGAGGGAAAGCGACCAGACAGGCGTACGCACTGAGAGACCCGAGGAAGAGGGGCGAAACAGCTTCTCTCCCAAGCATCAAGGCCCGCCGTTTGGCAAGCCTCTTCAGCGCTTTGCTACCAGGTCGCGGAGCTTCTCGGCCAAGGCCCGTGCCTCAAGGTCGAGCAGCGGCTGGCGGCTGGCGTCTACCGTGACCTCCACCAACAGGTCGCCCGTCTTTCCGCCACGCGTCACACCCTTCCCTGCGACACGGACGCGGTGGCCGGCAGAGTGCCCGGGCGGGATGGGGACAGGAGTGAGGCCGTCGAGGGTCTCGACCGATGCGTCGCAGCCGAGCAGCGCGTCGATGGGGCCGATGGTGGTGCTCGAGATGAGCGAGATGCCCTCGCGTCGGAGCGTGCGGTGGGGTTCGACCTGCACCTCGAGCATGAGATCGCCGGGCGCGGCACCACCGATGCCGTCGCCGCCCTTGCCCTTGATGCGGAGCTTATCGCCGTTGTCGGCCCCCGAGGGGATGTTCACGCTCAGCGACTTGGACTCTGCGATGAGACCTTGGCCGCGGCAGCGCGAACAGGCAGCGTTTCCGGAGATGCCGCGTCCGCTGCAGGCGGGGCAGGCGGTGGGGCGCTCATACTGGAACTTGGTGGTGAGGCCCCGCGCTGCCTGGTCGAAGCGGATGCGGATTTTGAGGTCGAGCTGGCTGCCGGGCGTAGGGCCCTTGGGACGGGGCGAGAATCCTCCAAAACCGCCGCCGCCACCGCCGAAGGGGCTGCCGGCTCCAAACAGGTCGAAGAGGTCTTTGAGCTCGGCACCGGCCGGGCCGCCACGGGTGCCGGGGCGGGCGGTGGGGCCGGCAGCGCGTGGGTCAAACCCATCCTGCAGGCTGGCTGTGCCAAACTTGTCGAAGCGGGCCCGTTTGTCGTCGTCCGAGAGGATCTCGTAGGCTGTGGAGACGGCCTTGAACTTCTCTTCCGCGGCGGCGTTGTCGGGGTTGTGGTCGGGGTGGTAGCTCCGTGCCAGCTTCCGATAGGCCTTCTTGATCTCGTCTGCGGTAGCCGTCCGGCTGACGCCGAGCGTCTTGTAGGGGTCCAAAGGCATCTCTCCACGCAGCGGCAAGGGAACGGTCCCAAGCCTAACGGGTGTTGCAACCGCGTGGAAGCGGAAGGCGTCGATTGCATTTTGCGCGGGAGCGGGAGCGTGTAGTCACGCTTCAAACTACGAGGTGTCGCATATGTCGAACGCAAGCATCGCTCAGGCTCTTGGTCAGTCGCTCGCTCCCGAACATGCGGCCTTTGTCCATAGGCTCCGCGCGACCTACGCGGCCCACGATGCGGTGGAAGCAGCACGTCTGATGCGTGAGGCTGCAGCGGAATCGGGCAATGATGCTCCGCTCTACCACCTGACGGCAGCCGACCTGTTGAGCGGTCTCCCGGCGCACCGGCGCGCGCGGCTCGACCACCTCCGCGCGGCCTACGCTGGGGCGACCGGCTGGCAGCGTGACCTTGAGGCTGCCTGGAGCGCCGCCGGAGTGGCCGACGCCCGCGCGGTTGTAGCGCTCGAGCAGTCTGTGCACGTCGACCCGACCGATATCTCGCGCGCCGAGATGGCCGTAGCGGAGGCCGACCGGGCCGGCTGCCTTCCACTGCTCGCGGAGGCCTGGGAGCAGCTCATCATGCTCCGTCGGAGCGAAGCGCTCCGCTGTGCCCTCGAGCTCGAACTGCGGCTCGATGCGCCGGACGCATCAGAGATTGAGGCCACCTACGAGTCTGCCCTGCGGCTCTCCATGCAGCAGGAGCGGCTCGTCGCCTGGCTCACCCGTCGCTGGGAGCGCGAACTTTCCGCGCCCTCGGTCGCGAGCGTCGAGGCCGGCGTGGAGCTCATCGGGCTTTATGCGGCGGCCGATGAAATCGACCGTGCAGCCGCCATCGCACGGCTCCTCTGGCACCAGACCGGCATCAGCTCCAACGCCACCAGCGAGGCGCTCGACGCCTTGGCACGTTCTGCGCCCAAGGCCCTCCCGACCCTCTTGCTGCTGCGGCAGCGGGCAGAGCTGCTCGAGCGCTGGGACGAAGCGATGGATCGCATCGAGGAGGAGGCAGAGGCAACCGAGCAGCCCGTCGCCGCGGCGCAACTCTTGCTCCACGCCGCCAGCATTGCGGTCGAGCAGGCAGCCTCTCCCGGTCGCTCCCTCGACCTGATCCGTCGCGCAACCCTGCTCGATACGGGTGTCCGCGCCAGGGCCGCAGCGCTGCTAGATACTGCGATTGAGCGCTCGACCGGGACCCTTCGCGACGAGCTGCTCGTCGACCGCCGCAGCCTCGCCGGTTCGCTCGGCGACTGGGCCACGCTCTACCGTCTTTCCGTGGAACGGCTCCCCGCTGTCCTCGCGCCCGAGGCCCGCGCTTCGCTCCTGCTGGAGCTCGGCGAGATGGAGCAGCGCGGACTCTCCACGCCACAGTCTGCGATGGAGCGGTTTGTCGAGGCTGCCCAGCTGGCACAGATGGAGGCGACGCGGCATCTCGCCATCGAACAACTCTACAGGCTCCTCGAACAGCCCACGGTGCAGCTCACGGTGGCGGAGCGTCTTCTTGGACTCCTGCAGGGCGATGACCAGCGGCCGGCACGACTCGCCATGCATCGGTTCCTGGCAGACCGCATCGCCGCACCGGAAGGACGGCTCGAACATCTGGTCGCGATTGCGCGAACGCTTGAAGCCATGGGCGACGAGGGCGCAGAGGCCGCATGGCAGCGCTGCTTCGAGGCAGCTCCGGCGCTCGACGAGGCATGGGAGCGGTCGCGGGAACTCGCCCTGCAGCGCGGCGATGGGCAACGCGCCTTTGCGCTCATCGATGCCCAGATCTCCTGCGCCACCACGCCCGAGAAGGCTGCGGCCCTGGCACGCATCCGGCTGCAGAACGCTGCCGGCTGGACGGGAGACCACCGCGCCGCCTGGGGCGCCACCGCAGCCCTCTTCCTCCTCGACGCAGAGGCGCCCGAAGTCCCGACCTCGCTGTCTGCGCTCGCCCAGGCGCCCGAAGCGGTCGAGATGCTCGCCCTGCTGGAGCAACACCTCACAGCCAACGCACAGCCTCAACTTGTGGAGCGCTGGCTCCGGCTCGCCATCGCAGCACTGGGTTGGCGCCACCCCTACGCCCTCTCGCTCGCCGTCGGCCTGCTCGACCGGAGCCCGAACGACGCCGAATTCGCTGCGGAGGTCGAAGCGGCTGTCGAGGCAGCGGGCAGCGCCGAGCAGAAACTGTTCCTGCTCCGCCGCACAGCCTCGCGCTACCCCGATGATGCAGCCGCCACGCTTGCACTCGCGCGACACCTCGCCGGCGCCGGTGCATCGGACGAGGCTCAGGCGCTGCTGCAGGCCGCAGCGGAGCGCCTGCCCGAAGAGGCTGCGCTCTGGCGCGAAATCATCGCCATCGCCCGTGCGACCGGGAGCACCGTCGCGGAGGTCGTCGCGCTCGAGGCGCTCTCCGAACTCCCCAGTCTGTCCCCCAGCGAACGGTTCGATGTCCTGATGGCGCTCGCCCGACACTACGACCTGACGCTCGGCCGCCCCGACCTCGCCGTTGCGCGCGCTTCCGCGGCCTGCCGCATCCGGCCGACCGATGCAGATGCCATCGGGCTCCTCCGCGACCATGCAGCCAGCTTCGGTGACTTCGGTCCGCTCGAAGCGGCGCTCGCCATCGCGGTAGGGCTCGAAGATGGAGACCCAGAAGGCCGGCTCTCGCTCGAGCGCCTTCAGCTTGCGCTCCGTCGCGGCGCTTCTGATGCCCCCGCTCTGGCAACTGCCCTGGTCGCCCGGACCGGACTCGCCGCAGAGGTCAGCCTGCTTGCGCGCTCCATCGCTGCAACGCTGGCAGCCAGCGACGAGACGCTCAGCTTTGATGCGGTCTGGTCACAGCTGGAGGCCTCCGCAGATGAACTGCCGGCAGCAGACTGGCAGCGCATCGGCGCCCGCCTGCACGAGGCCACAGACCCGACGACCGCCGGCGCCTTTGCGGCACGCTGGCTGGCCCGCGGCGGCGAACTCTCCGACGACGAGCAGGATGCAGCCCTCGCAGCCATCCTGGCCGGAGGCGGCGCTACGGCGCAGACCTGGGTCGAGGTTGTAGAGCACCGGAGCGCGGCCCGCGTAGGCCCACGACTGGCGGCCCAACTCGCTGCGATGAGCGCCTCGCCTGAGCTGGGTGCGTCGCTCCTGAACGCCTTCGAAGAGACGGCCATCAGCCTCGAGACCGAGGCCGATGCCGCCCAGCTCGTCGAACTCTTTGGCTGGATGATGCAGTCGGGCGCCTCCGCTGCCTCAGTCGTCTCGCAGGCAACGAAGCTGCTCGAGCCGGCTGGGCCGCAGGCTGTACGCCTCGCAGCGGGCCTCTTTGACCTCCTCGCCGCGCCCGACCGAGCAACGCTCGGCCTGCCGCTACTCGACGCGGCGCTCGGTGTTGAGGCGGAGCAGCCGGCCCTTGCCTGGAGCCGCATCGAGGCCCTGGCGCGCCAGAGCGACGACAGCGCACTTCTCGTGCCTGCCCTCCGCGGCCTGCGCGCCGCGTCGACCAAGCGCTCCGAGCGCACCCGCATCTCGCGCGAACTCTCCAGCCTGCTCGCCGATCGCCTCGCAGACCCCGCCGCTGCCGCCGACGCGCTGGCCGAGGCGCTGGAGGAGGAGCCGCTCCACCTCACGCTCCTCGAGGACCACGCCGCGATGCTCGAGCGGGCGGAGCGCTGGACAGACGCCCTGCGCGCCATCGAGCGGTTCGCCTCCGCCGCACCGGTGCAGGAGCTGCAGGATGACCTCACCTTCCGCGCCGCCGTGATCCTCGGCGAGCGGCTGGCACGACCCGAAGCGGCCATGGCGCTGCTCGTTCCGATGGCGCAGAACGCCGCGATGTCGCCCGAGCGGCGCGCAAAGGCGGTCGAGATTGCAACCGCGGCCTCTCGCTGGGAGGCGCTCTCTGCGCTGCTCGATGGCGCCGCCAATCACGCATCAGCGCCGGCCGAACGGCAGAGCCTGCAGTGCGAGCGGGCCACAAGGCTCGCTGCCGGTGGCCAGCACGAGGCAGCATGGGCGGCAGCGCAAGATGCTGCGGCGATCGGCCTGAACGAGGAGGTCGTCGCGCTCCTGCTCGAGCGCTCCGGCGCCACTGCGGACGGTGCGGCTGCGGCAAATGCCCTGTTTGCGCTCACCATCACGGCTGGCGAGAGCGACCTCGCCTGGCCCCTCTGGGAGAGGGCAGCAAACCTGCTCGCAAGCAGCGACCCCACTGCAGCCTTCAGCCGCCTCCAGGCCGCCTCCGCTCTGCCAACGCTGGCCGACCGGGCCGGTGCGGCACTCAAGCGTCTTGCCACCGAGCACCAGCTCTGGGCGCAGCTCGCGGACCTTTTGGCTGCTTCCGGCGACAGCTCCGTCGCGGCGCTCACCGAGCGGGCTACCGTAGAATTCGAACAGCTCCGCGACCCTGCCCGCGCGCTCGCCACGGCCTGCGCCATCGTCGCACAAGAGCCACTCCACGAGGCCGCTTGGACCATCATCAACGAGGCCGCGAAGAGCGCCGGGGACTGGGCCTCCGTCGACGCGGCACTCTCCGCTGCGCCGGCACCGGAGGGCAAAGAGGCCGAACTGCTCGAGCGGCGGCTCACGCTCGCCCGCGGCCCGCTCGCCAACCCGAGCGCCGCCTTCGAATGCGGCCGCGCGCTACACGAACTGGCACCCGAGCGCTGCGACTGGCGCCAGCTCGAGGCCGATGCCCGCGCGGCAGGTCGGCTCGCCGACTGGCTCCCGCGCGCAGCAGCGTCGCTCATCGCAGGCGGCGCTGCGCACGACGCACTTACTGCCTGCGCCACCGAGGCCGAGCGGAACGCCCTGCCCGACCTTGCGCTGCAGTTCCATCGCGCTGCAGCCGACCTCTCCTTCGACGCTGTCGACTCCTGGCTCGCACTTGCCCGGGCAGCGGAGGCGACAGACGGTCCTGCCGCCGCAGCCGACCTCCTCGACAAGGCCGCTGCGCAGGCAACCGACCCCGACGCCAGCGCGGTGCTCACCTTCCATGCGGAGCAACTCCACGAGGCGGCGCTGCCCCCCGAGGCGAAGGCCGCACGGGCCGCGCTTGATGCGGCGCTCTCCGCCATCAGCAAGGCAGCCTCCGACGCAGGCGCCCCGGCCGACCGTGCCGCGCTCGCAGCAGCCCGCGCAAGCTGGCTCATCGCCCACGGCGACCTTGAGCGGGCCGCAGCCTCACTTGCAGAGGCTGCTGCACTCGACCCCTCCTCTAGGGTCGCCTTCCAGGTCGCCGGAGACCTCGCACTCGCGCAAGACGACGCAGCCAAGGCCGTAACCGCCTACCTCACCGCACGGGTCAACCAGGAGCCCGCGGCCGACCACGCCCACCTCTGTGCCGCCGCGCTCCCCGGTGAACTTGGTACCGAGGCCAGCGCGACCATCCGCTACACCCTCCGCGCAGCCCGTGCGCTCGAAGCAGTCGGCGCCGAGGAGGAGGCCTTCGAGACCCTCATGAACGGCCACCTCGAAGTGGAGACAGCGGAGTCCCCGCTGCTCGGCCTCGCCCGCATCTCACTGCTGCGCGGCAACAGCGACGCGGCAACCTCCTATCTCGGCGCCATTCGTCGAATCAGCGATGCAGCGGGCGAGATTCCGTCGCCAGGCTACCTCGCGCTGCTGGCCAAACTTGAGGTAGAGCCCAGCTAACTTGGCTTCTGCTCGGCGGGCGGCTGCCAGAGGCCCTCGTCCGGCAGAGCGGCTACTGCCCTGCGGGCGGCTGCCAGAGCTCGATGCGGTTGCCTTCCGGGTCGGTCACCCAACCGAAGATGCCATACTCCGAATCGCTCACCTCGTCGTCCACATCGCAGCCCTCGGCGCGCAGGGCGGCGACGAGCGCGTGCAGGTCGGAGACCCGGTAGTTCACCATGAACGAGCTGCCAGTCTTCGCAAACTTGCTGCTCTCCTGCGCGAAGATGGACCAGACGGTCGAGCCCGTGCCGGTCGGATTCTCCGGCCCATTCCACGAGAAGACGGAGCCGCCCCACGGCTCGAGGCCGACGCCCAAGTGCAACTTGTACCAGGCGCGGAGGGCCTCTGGATCGCTCGCGCGAAAGAAGATTCCGCCTACGCCGGTAACCCGCTGCATACGGAGACTCTTAGTTGCCCGAGCCCGAGCCAGCGCCCGAACCCTCGAGCAGGAAGGGGCAGGTCTCGCCGGGGATGAGGGTCACGCGCTCGGTGTCGTACTCGGCCTCGAAGATCCAACCGGTCTTCTCCACAGGGCCGGCGGGGTAGTTGAGGGTGCGGTCGCCGCCCAAGAGCTGGCAGAGGAGCACGCCCGGCTGACCGGCGGTGAGCGCGATTTCTACATTGCAGTCGGCCTTCAGGATGGCGCCCTTGAGGGTGCCGCTGAAGGTGGTGCGGTTGTTCTCATCAATCGCCGTGGTGCCGGTGATGTTGAGCTCCTTGATGGGGAAGATGATGACATCCTTCGGGTCGGGCGGATTGTTGGGGGCCAGCGCCGGGAAGTTGATGCTGAGCGTGGTGGTCGAGGCGAAGGCGCCGTTTCCGTCGGTGAGCGCCTGTGCCTGCACGGGCTCCGTCGCGCCCGGCTCCCAGCCGCGCGAATCCCAGGTGTAGGTGCCGCAGGATGTGTCGAGGACGCAACCGCCGCCGCCGCCGATGGAGAAGGTGGCGTTCGGCCGGTCTTCGCTGAAGCCCTTGGTGGTGACCACAATGTGGAGCAGATTCGCGTTGATGTCGCGGTTGATGAGCGTGCCCAGAATCGGGCCGAGACCGGCCGGCTTCAGGATGCGGGCGTAGGTCACGCGGTAGGAGGTCGGCGTGTAGATGTCGCCGCAGAGCGCGGTATCTTCGCTGCAGACTGCGCCGCCCGAACCCTCGTTCGTGGTCTGGCAGGTGGGGCCGGCATCGCCGCTGCCCGAACCGCCGCCGCTGCCGGTGTCGCTACCGCTGCCGTCTGCGGTAGAGGTGTCGGTGGTCTCCTTCGTGTCGCTGCTGCAGGCGCCGAGAAGAAGAAGTGAGGCAAAGGAGAGCGTGCGAAGAGGATGCATGAAATGGCTCCGGAGAGGTTGAGAGAAGAGGTCGGCGCTTAGGCGCGGGTCGGAAAAGCCGTCATGGCCTCGAAGGCTGCAATGCGCTCTTGAATCTCGCCCTGCGTCAGCGACCGGAAACGGTCTACGCTGAAGTTCTCGACCGAGAAGGAGGCCAAGGCGGAGCCCGCAACGACCGCGTGGCAGAGCGTCGACCAGGAGATGTCGCCCGATGCGGCGATGAGGCCCATGAAGCCGCCCGCGAAGCAGTCGCCAGCGCCCGTGGGGTCAACAACCTGCTCCAGCGGAAAGGCCGGCACGAAGAAGAAGTTGCCCTCGCTGTAGAGGAAGGCGCCATGCTCGCCCCGCTTCACGACGACGAGCCGCGGGCCCATCGCCGAGATGGTCTTGGCAGCCGTGATGACATTCGGAGTCTTCGCCAGCTGGCGGGCCTCCGAGTCGTTGAGCACAATGCAATCGACGCGCGCGAGCACCTTCTTGAGGTCCTCGAGCGCGCCCTCAATCCAGAAGTTCATCGTGTCCATCGCGACGAACTTCGCACCGTGCGCCTGGTCGAGCACATGGCTCTGGAGCGACGGATGGATGTTGGCGAGGAAGAGGTAGGGCGCCGCGGCGTAGTCCTCGGGCAGCTCCGGCCGGAAGTGCTCAAAGACGTTGAGCTCTGTCAGCAGCGTGTCGCGCTGGTTGAGGTCGTAGCCGTAGCGACCGGCCCAACGGAAGGTCTTGCCCTCCACCCGCTGAAGCCCCCGCACATCCACGCCATGGTTGCGGAGCAGTTCCACGGAGCTCTCGGGGAAATCGTCGCCGACGATCCCCACGAAGCCCACCCGTCCAAAAAACGAGGCCGCCAACGAGAAGTAACTCGCCGAGCCGCCAAGCGCGAGCTCCACTTTTCCGAACGGGGTCTCGACATCGTCAAGACCCACCGAACCAACAACCGACAGATTCATTGCTTTGCTCCGCCTTTCCAAAGGGCAACCGCGTCGGGCTACCACAGCGGGCGCACCGTGGCAAACGGCGCGGCAGCAGACTGCCCTGCCCCGCCCTGACCGTCGTGCCTTTCGGTTGCTTCCACCGCCCGATGCGTTATCTTGCTCCAAGGAGCGTGGCATGGAGCACTACGACCGAAAGCGCGCGCTGCGCAGCCGCAATCGACGAGCCGGTGCGCTCCTCGCAACGCTTGCGCTCCACCTGCTGCTTGGCCTGCTGTTCGCCGCATCCGGCAAACCTCCGACGCCGTCGATGGGGGCCGATACCGTGCCCTTCGTCATCGCGCCCCCTCCCGCTTCGCAACCGCTCGCCAACTACGCCAGCTTGGAGCCAAAGGAGCAGACGGAGCGACCGCCCGACGAGGCCAACTTCATCTCCCAGTTCAACCAGCGGGCCGACCGCGAAACGACCGCGCGCAAGTCGCAGGGAGCCGGCGAATCTTCCACGCCAACACGCGAGCGAGAGCCGGGACGAGAGGCTGCGAAGGCTGCCAGCGAACCGGCAGCGGCCCCCAAGGGAACACCCGGCGAATCGCAGTCACCCGCGCCGCTCGCAACCGCCACGCCCGAACCGGGGCGCCCGCTCTTCGTCTCACCCGGCGGAGGCAAGAACGGCGAGGCCGAGGCCGGCGAAGGTGTCGGGCCAGGCTCGCTCGCGCTCCGCGACTTCAAGCCCCGCTACGACGCCCTGCAGCCCCGCGCCGCACGCTCCGGCAGCGCGATGGAGCGCGACTACCTGCCGCTGCCCGAGAGTGATCGCAGCCGCATCAACGCGCTGCAGAGCACCTACTGGAGCTTCTTCGACCGGGCCAAGTCGCGGCTGCAACGAAACTGGAACCCCGCCCGCGTCTTCCGACGCTTCGACCCCGACTTCCGCAAGCTCGGCAGCGAGCGCACCACCGTCGTCAAAATCACGCTCCAGCAGGATGGCGCCATCCTCGAGGCCGCCGTCAGCCGCAGCTCCGGCCTCGACTTCCTCGACCAGGAGGCGCTCCGCGCGCTCCGTGCCGCGAAGCCCTTCAACAACGTGCCGCCCGGCATGCTCGACCAGTTCGGCCGCGCCACCTTCGAGTGGGCCTTTGTCGTCACGCCCGAAGGCTCAAGCACCCGCTGGCTCGGCCGCTAAGGCAGCCGCCCGGCGCTACGAAATCTTCGCCAGATGGGCCTTGTAGCCCTCGGCATCGAGCAGCGCCTCGGCACCGCCCGAGACCCGAATCTTGACCAGCCAGGCGCCGCCGTAGGGCTCACGGTTGAGCACCGACGGGTCGGCCACAACCTCTGCGTTCACCTCCACCACTTCGCCCGCAACCGGCGCAAAGAGGTCGGAGAAGGTCTTCACGCTCTCAACAACGCCGAAGGTCTCGTTGGCTGCCAGCTGACGACCCAGCGCGGGGAGCTCCACATAGGTGACGTCGCCGAGCGCATCCTGCGCGTAGTCGGTGATGCCCACCGTCGCGATGTCGCCCGAAAGGTCAGCCCACTCGTGTTCAACGGTGTAGCGGAGGGTGTCGGGGATGGTGAAGCGGTCGATGCTCATGGCGGGCTCCGTCGGGAGTGAATGTAGAAAACGGTCGTAGCGGGCTGCGCGCGACTAGCCAACCCGCGGGCGGCTGTAGAAGGCCTTTTTGGTCACGGTCGCCGGCACGCGCCGGTCACGAATCCCGATGAGGAGCTCCTCACGCTCGGCGACCTCCCGCTCCACATAGCCGAGACCGATGGAGACGCTGCCAAGCGTGGGCGCGACCGAACCGGAGGTGATTTCGCCCACCTGCCGCTCGCCGTCAAAGATGGGGTAGCCGTGACGCATCACCCCCTTCTCGGTCAGCACGAATCCGCGCAGCACCCGCGCCGGCCCTGCCGCCCGCTCCGCCAGCAGCGCGTCGCGGCCAATGAAGTCGGCCTTGTCCCAGCCAACCACCCAGCTCAGCCCGGCCTGAACCGGGGTCGTGCTGTCGTCGATGTCCTGACCGTAGAGCGCAAGCCGCGCCTCAAGCCGGAGTGTGTCGCGGCAGCCGAGCCCGGCGAGCTTCAGCCCCTCCGGCTGACCGGCCGCCACCAGCGCATCAAACACCGGTTCGGCATGGTCGCGCGGGATGTAGATCTCGAACCCATCCTCGCCCGTGTAGCCCGTCCGCGAAAGCAGCACCCGCACACCGGCCAGCTCGGCCCAGGCCACATGAAACGGCGCCGGCAGCACAACGCCTGCACCAACGACCTGCTGCACGATGCCGACGGCCTTGGGCCCCTGGATCGCAACCTGCGCCCAAGCATCCGAGTCGTCCGTCACTTCGGCCTCGCCGCCAATCTGCGCCCGAATCCAATCGGCATCCTTGTGACGGTTGGCGGCGTTTACGCAGATGAGCCACTCCTGCTCGCCGAGCCGCGCCACGATGAGGTCGTCCACAATGCCGCCGTCGGGGCGACACATCGCGGTGTAGAGCGCCTTGCCGACAGGGAGCGCCGCGCAGCGGTTGGTGACAAGGCGGTCGACAGCCGCCGTTGCACCGGGGCCGCGCACGAAGACCTCGCCCATGTGGCTCACGTCGAAGAGGCCGGCGGTCTGCCGCACGGCATGATGCTCGTCCACGATGCCCGAGTACCACATTGGCATCTCGAAGCCGGCGAAGGAGGCAAAGCGGGCGCCGGCAGCCACGTGGCGGTCGTGGAGCGGGAGGCGGGTCGTGGGGGTCGAAGACATGGTGCTTCCTTGCGGGTGGCGAAAACTAGACGCTCCAGGCCTGCGCGGCCGGCCGTGGCATGCCGAGGCGGCGGCGGAGCATGGCGGCGACGAGGGTGTTCCAGAGGAGCATAGCGACGGTCATGGGGCCTACGCCACCTGGTACGCGCGTGATGACGCCGGCGCGGGCGTGCGCCTCCTCGAACTCCACATCGCCCGTCAGCTTGCCGGTCGGGAGCCGGTTGATGCCCACATCGATGATGGCTGCGCCCGGCTTGACCCAGCTTCCGCGGATGAGGCCCGGCACGCCGGCCGCGACGACCACCACATCGGCCTGCGCGATGCAGGCGCCGAGGTCTTCTGTGAAGCGGTGGCACATCGTCACCGTCGCGTCGGCACGCACCAGCATCTGGGCGACCGGCCGCCCCACGATCACGCTCCGGCCCACCACCACTGCGCGCTTGCCCGACAGCGGCACACCGGCCGCCTCGAGCAGCAGCATGCAGCCCGCCGGCGTGCAGGGCTCGAGCAGCGAGCGACCCGAGAAGAGCTGGCCCAGGTTGAGCGGATGAAAGCCATCCACATCTTTGCGGGGGTCAACGGCGGCGATGATCCGGCTCTCCGAAATCCCGCGCGGAAGCGGGAGCTGCACCAGAATGCCATCCACCGTCTCGTCGTTGTTGAGCTCCTCCACCAGCGCCAGAATCTGGGCCTCGGTGACGGTCGCGTCGAGGTGGTGATGCCGCGACAGGATCCCAACCTCTGCACAGGCCCGCACCTTGCCGCGGACGTAGACCTCGCTGGCAGGGTCGGCGCCAACGCGAACCACCGCGAGCGTCAGCGTGATGCCCTGCTCTGCCAGCAGCGCCGTCTGCTCCCGAATCGGCGCCTTGACGCGCTCGGCCACCAGCTTCCCGTGGAGAATGCCGTTGGTGACGGCCCATGAGTCCTGAAGGTGCGGCATGACGGGCGCTCCGGATTGCGTGCGGGCCGCCCCTACCACGCCGCGACGGGCGCCGCAAAGCAGAACGGCCGGTTAGCCGAAGAGCCAGGGGCGCTGCGAAAGCCCCGATTCATAACGGAGCAGGTAGTACTCGTCGCTGAGTGCATAGCGCAGCAGCGCGGTGCAGCGTGCGCTCGAGGTGATGACCTCCTGCGTCTGCGGCTGCTCGAGACGGCCGTTCCACCCCTCTGCCACGAGAATCTCCGAGATCGCCACAGAGACGTCGCCGCAGAAGACAAGGCCGAGACGGTCGCCCAGACGCGACGGCAGCAGCGACCAACCAGCCGGCACGCCGCGGATCAGGTCGGGGTTCTCGCGGAGCGCCGCAGCAGCCGCGCGCCGAGGAGAGTGGAGGAGCAGGCCGGCCACGTCGTCGGAGAGCGGGCTACCGCCGGCCACCTGCATGTCGAGCCCCTTGATCGCCACCGCCACAATGAAGTCCTGCACCCGCTGGTCGTCGACCCACGAGAGCGGCACGACGCCAGACAGCGCCATGCCAGCGGTGTAGCCGGCCCAGAAGCGGGCGCCGAGCTGGTTCTGCGGCGAAACGCGGGCCGCCGGAACCGCGAAGGTCTTCGGCTCGAGGCCGATGACACCGTTGGTGTGACTGCCAAAAACCACCTTGGGAGGCTCGATCGCGAGCCAGTTGCAGGCGCCCTGAAGGTAGGCCTCGAAGGCCGCAGACTCGTCGCCGCGGAGCCGTACCGACGGGTAGTCGCGCCGGTTCGGCGCAGAGCGAGACAGCACCTTCTCTGCCAGCGGCATCATGCCCCGCAGCGTCTCCACATCGGCCGTCGAGACGAGGTCGTGGGCGCCGTGCCGCCAGGCCACCGCCGTCTCGAGCTCCTGTGTGGGGTCGCGCAGCGCGTTCGGGTCGCCCGTATCAACGTTGGCGCCGAAGGCCCGACGAATCTGGCGGGCAACGCGGAGCCGCGCCGCATCCTTCATCTCTTCGTAGAGGTTGTCGAGCTCCTGCGCGGCCTCGTCCCAGATGCTGGCGTCGCCAAGCTGGAGCGCGGTCAGCACCTTGGTCACCGCGTCGCGCACCCGGCCCGGCTGCTGCCCAGCCGCGCGGGCCTCGCGCAGCAACGTCTTGGCAACGGGACCCCGCGCGCGCCGCGCCTGGGCGAAGGCATCCTCGGCCTCCCGAAACCGCCGCAGCACCGAGAAGTTGAGTTCGCCCACATAGCACCAGAGCTCGCCCAGCGTCTCTGCTGCAAGGTCGAGCCGGTTCTCCGCGAGCAGCCCGGCGAGCCGGTCGGCAAAGACCTGCGCGCCCTGGTTCACACGGTAGAACTCCTCGAGCCCCGAGAGCGGGATGGCCCGGTCGGGGAAGGCCTCGAAGAGCCTCCAAAGAATCGCCTCGCCCTCTGCAGGCCGCTGGAGCCGGGCCCAGTAGGTCTTGGCGAGCAGGATCCAGCTCCGCTGATCCGCCACTTCGGGCGGCGTCGGTAGCTCGCCCTCGAGCAGTTCGACGCAACGCTGCGGATCGCCGAAGCTCCCGTGCGCGCTCGCAAGCCGCATGGTCCACTCGCGCGACCGTGGGATAAGGCTATGGGCCTCTTCGAGCGCGGCCAGCGTGCGCGCCTTGTCGCCGCCCTGCCCCTGGTGGAGGCTTGCGAGACGGCCGAGAAGCTCCACGCGGCCCTCGCCACGGCAACCCGACGCGAGGCAGTCCTCGATGGTCGCACGGGCCGCCTCGAGGTTGCCGCCCAGCTCCTCGAGCCGCGACTTGTCGCGGGCATAACTGGTCTCTGCCGGCGCGTAGAGCACCGCCACACCGAGCGCATCGATGGCATCGGAGGGGCGCTTGAGCTGCTCGAGCGCACGGGCGCGGCGGGCCGCAAGTGCAGCGCATCCATCGGGCGCAGGCGGCGCCTCCAAGAGGTGCTCCGCGATGGCCTGTTCGAGCCCCTCGAGGTCACTCGCATTCCAGAGCGCCGCGTAGACCTCGGTTCGAATCTCGCTGCCGTAACAGCCCAGCGCCGCCGCCTCGCGCAGCGACCGCGACCGCTCCTCGGCATCGAGCGAAGGCTCCGCGGCAAGGTCGAGCCAGCCACGGATTGCCCGCACCGCATCGCCCATCCCGCGCGCCAACTCCTGCCAGCGCGTCACCATCGCCTCATTCCGCCCGAGCGCCCGCGAGGCCGCGATGGCAAGCCGCTGCTGAAGCTCGCCGCCCTCCAGGCCAACCAGCGCGCCCACTGTCACACCGGCGCCGGCAATCTCAAGCAGCAGCGCCCGATCGGGCTCCTGCACCTCGGCGCGGTCGGACGAGCCAGCACTCTCCCGAACGAGGAACCGAGCAACCTCGGGGAGCAGGTCGGTTGCCACCGCTGCATCCGGGACCACGCCATGAAGGTCTGTGGCATGCCAGTGCACCACGGCCTGCTCCACCGGACCGGCAGGCGCGCTGCTCCGGAACGAGAAGGCAAGCCGCGCATCCCCCGCCCGCAGCGCCTCGATGGCGCAATGCTCCGAGGCCCGAACCGACGAAGGGTCCTCGCCCGCAAGTGTCGACCAGACCTCGAGCCGGCGAACCTCGCTCAGGGTCGCCCCACCCCGCTCTACCGCCAGCTCCAGCATTGCCTGGCGGAGGTCTGCACCCGCCCGGTCCGCACCCGAAAGCAGCAGCGACACCGCCCGCTCCCGATCGGGATCCGAGACGCCCTCCGCAGTCCAGAGCCGATCGACGCCGCTCACGGCCGCCGTCGCAGAGGCCGCATCGTCGAGGGCATCGAGATAGGCCGAAAAGGCCTCGCCGGGCCGCAACAGCGACCACTCCAGAATCTCCGCAGCGCGGAACCGAAGGCGAGCGCGAGAGACCGCATCCTGCGCCTCTGCCGCACGTGCCACCACCGAGGTCAGCCGCGCCTCATGACGACCCAGCGCCTCGTTGAGCCGCTCCATCCACATCTGCGCTTCGTCGCGAGAGGACGGCGAAAGTTCGGCGACCTGACGCCAAGCCTCCATCGCCAGTTCGGGCTGCGAGAGATGCACGGCATACCACTCGCCGAGCTGGCGCAGGCAGCGGAGCCGCTGCGTCGTCACCGTGGAGGCGCGCAACACGCGCTCCGTGAGCGTCGCCAGATCTTCCCAGCGGCCCTGCGACTGCAGCAGCTGACCCAGCCCGCGCAGCGCCTCCTCAGCGAGCACATCCTCATCCAGCGCACGCAGCCAGTAGCGCTCCGCAAGCGTCAGGTCGCCCACTGCACGGCGGCAAACCTCGGCCACACGGCAGAGCACCGAGATGCGCGAAGCCTGGTCCGAAGAGAGCTGCGCCACCTCGCGGTCGGCAAGCCGAAGATAGTCGGCCCACCGCTCCCGCGCCGCATAGTTCCGCCCCAGCGAAGACCAGGCCGCGGGATGCTCCGGTGCGATTTCCAGCAGTGCCTCGTAGGCAGCCGCCGCGCGGTCCAGGTCGCGCATCCGCATCTCGGCCAGCACCGCAGCCTCTTCGAGGAAGACCACCCGGTCGCGCAGCGGCGAGACCCTGCGGGCGCTCGAGAGCAGCAGTTCGAAGCAGTCGGCCCAGCGCATCTGGTCGCTCAGCAGCCGCGCCAGTCGACGCACCATGAGCGGCTCGGGGCGCAAGTCGAGCGCCTCGCGCAGGTGGCGTTCCGACGAGGCTGCGTCGCCGAGATATTCCTCGTAGATCTCCGCCAGCCGCTCGTGCAGCCGGATGCGCTCCGACAGGTCTTCCTCCGCCGCGCACTCCGACTCCAGCACCTCGGCCAGCTGCCCCCAGTTCGACTCGCGGAGCAGCAGCGTTGCGAGCAGCCGCAGCGCGGGCTTGTAGCCCGGCGACTCTGCGAGCGCCTCGTTGGCAAGCCCGACGGCCGAGCGCAGCCGCGCCGGCGTCTCAGCGAGCCGCTGCGCCATTTGAACAAGCAGATCGGCACGCTCGGCGTCCGACGCGGCAGCAGCGATGGAGGCATCGAGCGCATCGAGCAGGTCGTCCGGCACGGCCTCCGCGGTCGCCGAACGCGACAGCGCCAGGAACCCTGCCGCAGCCACGGGCGCGGTGATGCCGTCGCGCATCGCCTCCCGCATCGCCTCGAGCGCCGCGGCCCGCTGCCCAAACCGATAGGCCCGCAACAGCGCGAGCTCGTAGAAGGAGGCGCAGCGCACGTTGGCGCCATCGGCCGCCTGCGCCAGCTCGGCGAGGAGCGCAGCGGCGGTCTCGATGTCGCCGGCATCGTAGGCGGCGCGAAGCAGCGGGCGGCCCGACTCCAGCGACGGCGCCCGGTCGAAGGCCTCGCGGAACCAGTCCAAGACATCGGCCTCGGGCGCGCCCATCAGGTCTGCCAGCACCGCCAACGCCAGCGCACCATCGGCCCGCCAATCAGCCTCGGAGGCCTCCTCAAACTGCGCCCAGCGCTCCACCCGCTCGGCCAGCGCCTCCTGCTTCCGGCCGGCGCGCACAAGCACATCTTCGAGCGTCACCCGATAGACCGCGCGCAGGTCTTCCGTGACCTCCGCGAGCTGCGGCGCCACATCGCGCAACATCATGATCAACTTGTCGGTGCGCGCCTCTTCCCGCAGGCCGAGCTGCACAGCGCCAATGGTCGCCAAGACCACCTGCGCGGCAGACCGCTCCGCTGCGATCTCCAGCCGGTAGACCTCCGCCAGCCGCTTCAGATCGCGGGCCCGACGAGCAGCGCGGCGAAGACCTGCAAAGGCGCGCGGGTCGGCATCGGTGTGGGCCGCGGAACGCTGAAAGAGCAGCTCCCCGCGGTCTGCGTCGCCGCAACCAAACTCGGCCACCTCGGCCGCGGAGGCCTGCAGCGCACCAACGCCAACCGTCCCCTCCATCATCTGCGCATCGCGCGACCAGGCCGCGAGCACCGCGTCGAGGAACTGGCGGGGCATCCGCGCATCCTGCTCGGAGGCAATCACCACTGCACGACGAGACCCGCTCTCGCCTACCGACCCCTCTTCGCGCTCGTCGTCATCGCGGTGCATACATCCTCCAGCATCAGCCGAAGGTAGTATCGTCAGGGTCTGCTCGGTATGCACCTTTTTGGCGGCGCTCCATCACCTTGAGTTTGGCAGCCTTCTGCCTGCCCCGACGGCGCCAGGCCCAGAGCCCCAGCAGCGCTACCAGAACCCAACCGGCCCCCACGCCCGTCGCGACAGGGAGCCAGTGAAATCGCCCCTCCACGTAGTCCAGCCAGGTCTGCTCCGCACCGGCGAAGGGCTGCCCTGTGACCGCCAGAAAGGCCGCATCCCACGAGCCGCCGCTCCGCCGCATCTCGGCAAAGATGCGCCGCCCGAGTTCGGCACCGAACTCGCCCTCCAGCCAGCGCACCATGTGGAAGCTCTGTGCATAGGCCAGGTCTGCCTGCCCTGCCCCTGCGGGGTAGCCGGCCGTCAGATTGTCGAAGGGGTAGAGGCGTCCCATGACCGCGGCGCCGCTCAGCTGCGCCATCCGCTCCACATCCCAGTCGTGCGAGACCTCCATGGCGTAGCCCTCGTTGAACCAGCGCGGCACCGGCCGCCGCTCCGTCGCAAGCGCCACCGCGATGTGGGCCAGCTCATGCGCCAGCGTCCGCTCCCACTCCGGATTCGCCGGCGCCATCAACACCGTCATGCGCGACGGGATCGTCAGACCCGAGGCCCACTCCGGCGGCTGCGACGGGATCCCCTGCCGCGCGAACCAGTCGTTCATGTCGCGCTCCGCGCTCACCGTCACGCGACCGCCCGCAGGCACCCCAACCCGGGTCGCGATGCCGGGCCACTCCTGCTCGATCACCCGCACGGCAGTGGCCATCGAACCGGCCATGCCGACCGGTGCATCCACCTCAAACCAGGTCGCCGCAACCTCCACAACCGTCGCCGGCTCGCGCGCCGCCGAAGGAGCAGCAGACAGCGCCGGCACAAAGAGAAACAGCCCCAGCAGGAGCGCGATCAGACGGCTACGGATATGCAAGCTCCAACCTCGTGGCGACCTCGAGCGGCGTCGTTCCATGCACCAGCAGCCGCTTGCGCTTGCCCGTGCTTCCGCTCTGCAGCTCAACCTGAGCACGCGGCACCCCGAGCGCACGCGAAAAGAAGGCAATGACCTCCTCGTTCGCCTCGCCATCCACGGGAGGCGCCGCAATCTGCACCTTCACGCGGCCATCATACAGCCCCACGACGCGGCTCTTCGAGGCCCGCGGCGACACAAGGAGGTCGATGGTCGCACCTGACGCGTGCGTCAATATGGCGCCCAACCTAAGACTCCTCCGCGAGGCTCCGAGAACGGCGCGTCGAGGCAATGACCGCTGCCATCACCGAGCCGCGGAAGGCGCCCGACTCCAGCGCAGCCAGACCGGCGATGGTCGTGCCGCCGGGCGAAGAGACCGCATCCTTGATGGCCGCCGGCGTGGCATGCGGCTGCGACAGCATCTCGGCTGCGCCGCGCAGCATCGCCGCAACCGCAACGCGGGCCGTCTCCCGCGTCAGCCCCTCGTGCACGCCGGCGTCCGCTAGCGCTTCGGCGAAGATACAGGCGAAGGCCGGCCCCGAGCTCGCCACGGCCGTGAAGGGATGCATGTCGGCCTCGCGCGGGAGCCGCACCACCGACCCCACCGCACCGAAGAGCCACTCCGCCTGGGCAAGCCAGCCCTGATGCTCGGGCGCAGCAAAGAGCGCCGTCGCAGAGCAGCCCAGCGTCGCCGCCAGGTTGGGCATCGCCCGCACAACCGCAACCTCACCGCCGAGCGCAGCCCGGATGCGGGCCAGCGAGACGCCCGCCGCAATGCTGATGACCAGCGACGGAACCTTCGACGCCCGCGCAACCTCCGCGCAGACCGCTGCGATGAGATGTGGCTTCACCGCCAGCACCAGCACCTCGCTCCGCTCCGCAACCTCGGCGACGCTGCCCAGCCGCTGCCCTTCGAAGCCCGGCGCAGCGCCGGCATAGGTGTCGAAGCCCGCGATGTTCGCCGCCGCCAACCGCCCCGAGCGGACGAGGCCAGACGCCAGCGCGCCGCCCATGTTCCCAAGCCCGATGAACCCAACCGAGGTCGCTGCAACACTGCCTGTCGTCATCATCCACTCCGCTCGCCAAAGAGGGCCGAACCCACACGAACCATCGTGGCGCCCTCCTCTATCGCTATCTCAAAGTCGTCGCTCATGCCCATCGAAAGTTCGCGCAGGCAGGACGCTCTGCCGGCCTCGACTTCACGGCGGTTCAGCGCGTCGCGCAGCTCACGGAGAGCTGCATGCAGTGGCCGCGTCGCCTCGGCCTCCTCCATGAAGGGCGGAATCGACATCAGCCCCACCGGCCGCAGCCAGCGCGACGCCGAGAGCGCATCGAGCAGCGTGACGGCCTCGGCTGCGCTGCAGCCCGACTTCTGCGCCTCGCCCGCAAGGTTCACCTGCAGCAAGACCTCCTGCGGCCCCACAGCGCGGCGGTCCAGTTCGGCCACCAGCGAGAGCCGGTCCACGGTCTGAATCGTCGCGGCCCGGTTGACCACCATCCCCACCTTGTTCGACTGCAGGTTGCCGATGAGGTGCCACTGAAGCCCCGCGCCAAACCGCTCCACCCGGGCCCGCCACTCCTGCACGTAGTTCTCGGCGAGGTCGGTCACGCCGAGCGAGATGACCTCGCGGATATCCTCGTCCGACTGCCGCTTGACCACCGCGAGCAGCCGAACCGACCCGGCCTCACGGCCGCTCCGCGCCACGGCAGCCGCCATGCGACCCCGAATCTCCGCCAGCCGTTCGCTCAGCACCACTGCCCCTGCCACGGGAGGCCGCCCACGCGGCCCAGCGCCAACAGACGGCTGTGAAGCTCCTCTACGGGCAGCCCGACCACATTGGCGTAGGAGCCCTCGATGCGGTCCACAAAGAGCGCCGCGAGCCCCTGGATGCCGTAGCCTCCAGCCTTGTCGTAGGGCTCGCTTGTGTCGGCATAGGCCAGCCGCTCCGCCTCGCTCAGCTGGCGGAAGTGCACCCGCGTCGTCACTGCAAAGCTGGCCAAGAGCCGCCCCTCAAAGGTCTCCGCAATGGCGACGCCCGTCGTGACCTCGTGATAGCGACCCGAGAGCGCCGCGAGCATGCGGAGCGAGTCGGACCGGTCGACCGGCTTCTCGAGCAGCACGCCCTCCTCCGTCCAAACCACAGTGTCTGCGCCAACAGCAGTCCGCGGAATCTCCGACAGGTCACGCTCCCCCGGCGCGGCCGCCACCGGCCGCCGCGCCGCCGCGCGCGCCGCCACCGCCTGCACCTTGGACACCGCCAGCCGCACACAGAGCTCCATCGGGTGCTCGTTCTTTAGCCGGCGCTCGTCCACATCGGCCACCTCCACCACGGGGAGGTAACCCACCTGGGCGAGGAGCTCTCTGCGGCGAGGCGAGGCGCTGGCGAGAAGGATGCTGTGATACACGGTGCCACTCCGTTGGGGTGGCGCTCTGCTACGGCCGGTGCCGCCTCAGAGCAACTTCTGCGCCGTCGGGCCTAGAAGCCCGTGAGCGAAAAGTGCATCAGGTCGCGGGTGCCTCCGCCAATCTCGCCGCCCCATCGCCAACCCACAGACTGGGTCATGACCCGGTAGGGGATGCCGCCGCGGACCACCGAGGTCGAGGGACGGGCGATCGGGTCCCAGGGCCCGCCAACAGCGAGCCGGCACCTGCGGAGCCCCTCGAGCGTCACCGGGCTGATGTTGCAGCCCGCGTAGAGTCCGTTGTGGCGGGCGTTGATGTCCACGGCCGTGCCGTATCCATGGTTGCTCATCTGCGTGCGCATACCGTCCACCACGGCACCGCGCGTCCGACCGGGCCGGTAGCCCTCCAGCTCGATGAGGGTGAAGGCGCCGCCCGCGGCCATCTCCTCCAGCGCCTTGCCCAGCTTGCTGGCGTAGACGTCGCAGACCCGGACTGGCTTGACGTTCGGCCAGCCATGATTGGCGGGGCGGAGCCAGACCTGGTTCTCTTCGCAGACCGAGCAGCGCGCATCGTTCGGGTCGATCTCGTCGCCCTTCAGCTCCCCGAAGGTCTTGCTGATGGTGCGACGGTTCACGCCCGTCTTCCGCTTCATGCTCCACTGGTAGGTGGTATAGTTACAGGCCTGCGAGGGCGGATGCCGCCGCGTCGACTCTTCCGCCGCGACAGGCGCAGGCGCAACCGACTCCGCCGCAGCAGAGCCTTCGAGCGCAGGGGCTGATGCCGAACCCTCCGCAGCCGGCGCGGGTGCCACCGACTCCACCGCCGAACCCTCGACCGCCGGCGCAACCGCAACGGCCTGGGGCACTGGCGCAACAGCCGGCTCGGCCACCACAGTCACCGCCGTCCGGGCCACGCAGGCGGTCAGCAGGAGCAACGGAAGCGCAGCGCGAAGGCGAGCCACGATGTCCCTACTTCTTCTTCGCGCGGCGGTTGACGGGCGGCGTATCGAGCACCTCCATCGGGATGTCGTCATCGCCGTTCACATAGGGCGCCGGCCAGACATCGCCGCGCCGCTTCACGTAGGGCTCCTTGAGCCAGGCCTGGAAGTTCTGCGCATCCTGCATGTTGTAACGGTAGTCACCGTTGGTCGGCTTCGATGCAGCCGTGCGGACAATCCACGAGTTCTCGTCAAAGTTGAGCCCCGCCATGTTGGCCCGGAACTGCTCCGAGTAGGGCCAGTAGTCCTCGGCGTTCGACATGTAGACGACCCGAATCGGCACATTCACAGCGCGCGAGGCATTGCCGACGCCCGTGAGCCCGTCGGTGTCGAGCAGGTTCGAGACCATGGGGCGAACACGGCCGCCAAGGACCATCGACCGCACATGAGCATACATCGCTGCATCCGACACGAAGGTCGGAATCTTGTAGTTCTTCGCCATCGCAATCAGCCGGCTCATCCGAACATCCACCTTGTAGCTGGCGGAATCGAAGACCTGCAGGATGAGCGCCTTCTCGGGGTCGGTCGCGAAGTGCTCCGCGATCATGGCCCGCGACGCCGCCCGATTGCGCGACCGCCACTGGCTCACGAAGGCCTCGGGTGTCTCGGCCCTCTCGAAGAAGAGCGCGTAGATGCGGTGCTCCTGCTTGATCCAGGGATCGTAGTCGGTCAGCCAGGCCAGCTCGGCATCCATCCAGCCCATGAACGTGTAGGCCTGATCGGAGCCGACGCCGATGTAGGCTCCCTTGATGCCCTTCAGGTTCGGGTAGAACTTCGCAACATGGAGTTCGTCGCAGGTCAGGTAGTGGCGGTTCTCGAGGTCTTTGCGCGTGGCGTTGAGCAGCTCAGGCGCATCGTCCTCGGTGGTCTCCCAGACAAGCTTGCGGGTCGCCTCGTTGAGCGGCTCGTTGCTGCCGAGCGCATTGAGCGCGGGGGGCTTGGGCGCCTCGACAACCGGAGCCGCAGCCTCAGCTGCGCCCGAACGCGAACCGGAACCACTCGCCTCGACCGTGGGTGCAGCAGGTGCAGGCTTGGTCGCCACCGGGGTCTCCGCTGCGCCGCACCCAACCATCGAACAGAGAATCATCGCCGCTGTGAATCCGAAAAGACGCTTCATTCGTTTGCCCCTCACGCAATTACCGACGCCCCAATTCTGAGCGCAGTTGGCTCGTAGTCGGCGCATCGTATTGCGGCAATACGCCACCACGATAGCCTTTGAAACCGAGAGGATTCGGCGCATGACACTGCTCAGAATCCATGCTACCCCGCCGAGCATGCGTGGGGATCGCGAGGAGATTTCATGACGAACGAATCATCCAGAGAGCGGGGCCTGCAAGTCGCGCCGCTCCTCTTCGTCGCGATGCTCGTGCTGGTCATGCAGGCCTGTAGCAGCGCTGCTCCGCCCGCTGCAGAGGGCTCCGCAGCCCCCATCATCGGCGGCAGCGGCGCAGGTTCAGGATCAGGCTCGGGCGACGACGGCAGCGGCTCCGG
>CANKLS010000012.1 GCA_947483645.1 Bradymonadales bacterium
CTCCCTGCGGGCGATTCTTGCCCGACCTCCCCCCTATGGTATGGGCCCTCTCGCTGCCAAGCAATCATCCGCGCGGTGATCCGCTCTCCGCACCCGCTCCCCAAGTCTGCTGCATGACCACCAAGCCCGTCGCCAAAGGCCAGGCCGCCCCCCGCCTCAGCCCCCGCTGGCGCCGCGCCGCCTTCATCCTGCTCGGACTTGTTTCCCTCCTCCTCCTCCTCTCCCTCATCGCCTCCGTCGTCGCCGGACCGGCCATCCGCAGCCTCGTGGCCTCCAAGGCCAGCGAGCGCGGCATCCCGCTCCGGCTCGGCGACATCTCCGTCCGACCCTGGGGCGACGTCGTCATTGCCGATGTCTGCCTCCAAGACCCCTCCCTCACCCCTGCCGCAGACTGGGTCTGCGTGGGCAAGGTCGCCGCGGCGCCGCGCTGGCTCTCGCTCCTCTCCGGGCGTCCGGCGCTCAAGTCGCTCTCGCTCTCGAAGGTCGTCGTCTCTGCCGGCGCCGCGCACGGCGCGCCCAAGGAGCAGGCCGACCGCCTCAAGGAGCTCCTCCGCTCCAAGAAGGCCAAAGACCCCGCTGCTCCGGCGGCTACACCCAAGCGAGCTCCGGAACCGCTTATCATCCGCCTCGACGACCTCGTCATCGACCTCGCCAATCAGAACCTCCCCACCGACCGCATCGAGGTTGACTCAGGCCGGTTTTCCGGAACGCCCGAGGCCTTCGAGGCACAGGCCGAGGTCCGCTTCCGCGTCGGCCTCGCCACCCTCGCCGCGCTCCCCGCCAAGGTCGAACTCCCCGAGGCCTTCGACCTCCGCATCTCGCGCAGCATCGAAGAGCCCGGGCCACGCATCCTCGCTCGCGGAAACTCCCCCATCATCGTCTCGACCGATAGGCTCGGAGGTGTCTCAGCCTCCTTCGAGGGCGTCGGTGGCGTCTGGCCCACCACCCTCATCGCCGAGGGTGTGAAGGTTGGCCGTCCGGGTGCCGAACCCCTCCTCCGCTTCGACAGCGGCCTCCTCGTCCTCTCCGAGCTCACCCGCGACCTCGAGGCCCTCTACATGACCTCCGCAAGGGTCGACGGCCTCAACCTTAAGGTCACCCGAGACGAGCAGGGCTTCGGCCCCCTTGGCGCGCTCCTGGGCATCAACGGAGCGGCAGTACCAGCCGCCGGACCCGCCGCAACGCCCACGCCGAAGGCCCCCAAGAAGAGCGCCGCACCCGGACTCTGGGCCAAGCGTGAGTGGTACGAAAAGATCCCGCAGAAGCTCGAACTCCCCGGCCTCACCATTGGCTACCACGACCTCCGCGCCGATCAGAAGGCGCCCCCCATCTCACTCGAGTTCGACACCCTGACCTTTGCCCTCCGGAAGGAGCAGCTTGATCTGGAAATTGCCAGCCGCTTCACCGCCGATGGCCAGAGCGCGGGCACCGCCGCCATGACCGCCGTCTGGAACCACGAAGACAACAAACTCCAGCTCAAACTCGACGCCATCGACATCGGTGTCGGCCAGCTCTTGAGCGGCGTCGTCGGCAACGACGACGGCCCCCACGAGGGCGTCGCAAACCTCAACATCAACTACCGCTCCGACGACAAGGGGCCTGGCATAACCTTCGCGGGCAAGGCCTCGCTGCGCGAGCTCAAACTCTCACACCGCGGCCTCCGCGACCCCCTCGAAGTGCGCGATCTCTCCTACGACTGGCAGGCTGTCCGCGCCGGCGCAGACAAGAAGAGCCTCCGCTGGGAGAAGGGCGATGGCAGCTTCAACGGCATCCCCTTCACCTTCAAACTCGCCCTCGGAAAGTTCAACCTCTCCAAGTGGCCTATCACCGACCGCATCGACCTCACCGCGGCGGTCCCCGAAGCCGATGCGATGCGCCTCTTCGACGCCATCCCTCCGTCGCTCCGCGCCGACCTCGACGGCACCCGCATGGCAGGAAAGTGGGGCCTCGACCTCGACCTCTCCGTCGCCGTCAAAGAGACCGAAAAGGGGGTGCGCGTCTCCATCGAAGAGCCCCGTACCTTCGACATCCTCGACGACTCGCTCGCCCTCATCTCGCTCCCCGAAGCCGTCGATGTTCGTCGCCTCAACAGCGACTTCCGCTTCACCTTCACAGGTGCCGAGGGCTCCGTGACCCGCGAGCTCCACATGAGGGCCCCCGGCGGCTGGATGTACGGCCAGCCCGATGCCGAGGCACCCGACGCCCCCGACCTGCCGGGCGACACCGCCGACGGCATCGCCAGCAACGGCTGGGTCGCCTTCCAAGAGATGAACTACTACCTCGTTGCCACCCAGCTCTACCGCGAAAACGGCGCCTTCTTTCAGGTCGACAGCGGCATCAACATGACCGAGCTCCGCCGCGTCGTCGAAGAGGCTATCAACCGCCGCAAGCTGGGCCGCGGCGCCTCCACCATCGGCATGCAGCTGGTGAAGAATGTCTTCCTCTCCCACGAGCGGGCCGTCGAGCGGAAGTTCCAGGAGATCTTCCTCACCTACTGGCTCAACCGGGTCGTCCCCAAGCCGCGCATCCTCGAGGTCTACCTCAACATGATCGAGTGGGGCAAAGGCATCAACGGCCTCGCCGACGCAGCCAAGTATTACTTCAACAAGACGCCGCACGAGCTCTCCCTCGCGGAGTCGGTCTGGATCAGCAGCATCTCGCCCGCGCCGCTGCGCCGCGAGAACCAACGCCTCACCGGCGTGCCGCCCTGGTTCCAAGAGGTCGTCAACTACACCATCCGCGGCATGGGCAAGCGGGGCAGGCTCAGCGAGGCCGAGGTGGCCCGCGGCCTCCGCGAACGCATCCGATTCGCCAACCAGAACGGCGACGGCGCTACTGCGGGCGACACCGCGGAACCGAGCGAGGAAGAGCTGGCTGCGGAGGGTCTCCCGACCGAACCGGCGGGCGAAGGGGAGGGCGGAGGCGACATCCTCCCCGAAGCAGAGGGCTCCGGTACGCCGCTTCCGCGCACGGAGAAGGAGATCAAGGATGCCGCGGCCGCGGCCCGCACCGCCGCCTTCCTCGCGCAATCGCCAGACGCCCGTCTGAGCGGCATGGGGGCCAGTGCACGCGCTCCCCGTGGCGCGGGCCCACGCACGGCTGCCGCCCCGCCCAAGCGCCGCCGCTAGCGCCCGCTCCGCTCACCCCTGCGGAGGCGCGCTCGTCGGGCCATCCTCATCTACGGGATTCCAGCTCGCAGGCGGCACCAGCAGCGTGAAGACCGACCCATGGCCGGGCTCCGAGGCAACCTCCACCTGGCCCCCCAGCGCCGTCGCAAAGTGCTTCACAATCGCAAGGCCCAACCCCGTCCCGCCCATGTCGCGGCTGCGGCCCGGATCGACCCGGTAGAACCGTTCGAAGATGCGCCCCAGGTGCTGCTTCGCGATGCCCACGCCTGTGTCGCTCACCGCGATGCGCAGCTCTCCCGTCTCCGCAACGTCAGCTCGCAGCGTCACCTGTCCACCGCGCCCCGTATACTTGATGCCGTTCTCCACCAGGTTGCGGATCACATAGGTCAGCGCCCGCGTCTCGCTCATCACATAACGGGCCGCACCATCGACCGCGACCGAGAGCGTGACCCCTTGCCCGTCGGCCTGCTCCCGCACCGAGTCCAGCACATCGTTAAAGAGGTGCTCAAGATCGAGCTCCACGAAGGCCTCTTGCAGCCCCACATTCTCCAGTCGCGCTAGCATCAGCAGGTCGTTAACCAGCGACTCAAGCCGCCCCGCCTGCGCATCGACCGTCTCCAGCACCTCGCGCTCCGCAGGGCCCAAATCCATGCCCGCCATCGTCTCCACCCAGCCAACAATCGCCGTGATGGGCGTGCGCAGCTCGTGGCTCACATTGGCCACAAAGTCCTGCCGCATCCGTTCGAGCTGCCGAAGCTGCGTCACATCCACGATGGTCAGCATGCAGGCGTAGGGCGCGTCGTCTCGCCGGAGCAGCCTCGTTGCTACCGCCACCGCGTTTCGCCCGTTCGCCTTTCGGATCTCGAACTCCGACTCCCGCGCTGTGTTGGTGGCGAAGGTCTGCTCCACGCACTCAATCAGCGCCGGATGGGACGCGAGCCGGCTCATGCGCTGCGTCGCGGCATCTCCCGCGTTCAGCGTGGCCGCCGCCAGGATGCGGAGCGCCGCGGTGTTCACCGCCAGCACCGTCTGGTCGCGCGACACCACCATCAGGCCGGCGCTCGACTCAGCCAGCATCAGCTCCAGCAGCGTACTCCGAGGCCGCAGCGCAGAGCTCTCCCGCGCCAGTGCCCGCGCCACCGAAGGCAGAGAGGCGCCCACGGTCGGCTCCCGCTCCAGCAGCCTCCGCAGCGTTGCGATGCCAGCCCGCGTCTCCGCCTGCTCCCGTTTACGCTCCGACCGCTGCCAGACGGCATAGCCAACCGCGACTGCGCAAAGCCAGGCAATCGGGTCGGTCAGCAGCACGCAGCGCCTACGGCTGTTAGAGGAGTCGCCACAGCTGCCTTAGGTCGAAGAGCCGTCCGGTGTCTCCGAGAAGCGGTAGCCCACGCCACGCACCGTCTCCACGTAGCGGCCCGCCTCGCCGAGCTTCTCGCGCAGCCGCTTCACATGGGTGTCGACCGTGCGGGTCGTCACCTCCACATCCATGCCCCAGACATCGTCCAGCAGCCGCTCGCGCGACTGAACGCGACCCCGACGCCGGATGAAGGTCTGCAGCAGCCGGAACTCCAGCGCGGTGACCGGGATCTCCTCGTCCAGAACCCAGACACGGTGGCGCGCCTGATCGACCGTCACGTCGCCGAACTTCAGCACGCTGGGGCCGTCGTCCTCGGGGTCCGATGCACGCGTCGTCCGCTTGAGAAGCGCCCGCACGCGGAGCACGAGCTCACGCGGGCTGAAGGGCTTAGAGACATAGTCGTCGGCACCAAGTTCAAAGCCTACCACGCGGTCAATCTCCGCGCTCTTGGCTGTCACCATGATGATCGGGATGCTCCGTGTCATCGGGTCTACCTTCAGCGTCCGACAGACGTCGATGCCCTGGATGTCGGGCAGCATCAGATCAAGCAAAATAAGGTCGGGCTTCTGCTGCCGCGCAAGTGTGAGCGCATCCTTGCCGTTGCGGGCGAGCACCGTCTCAAATCCCGCGCCTCGCATGCTGAAATCGAGCAACTTCAACAGGTCTGACTCGTCATCCACGATGAGAATCTTCTCGCTCATGTGCTTCACGGGGCTGAAGAGTGACCGCCATCTAAGCGGTGTACCGAGTAGGTACAGCCGCGCTTTATCGCCCCATTGTTACGAAGTCGTGTCGATTGGCGCAATGTCTCACGCCAAGCCTAGCGCTGTCACAGTTCCTTCTGCTACCCCCTCGACCATGGCAAATCGGCCCTCCACCAGATTCCTCCTCACGGCGCTGATCCTCCTCTGCGCGGCACCCATTGCGGCGCAGTCCGTGGAGCTATCGCCCGCTGCACCAGCCTCGGCCGACGAGGGCAGCCCCGAGGCCGCTGACGGCTCCGCAGTGCCCGTTGCTTCCCCCTCTCCCGCCGCGCCCACACTCCGCCTCATCCCGCGCCTGTCGCTCGGCACCCGCTGGCTCCGAAAACTCACCTACAGCCTCACCACCGATGCTGCTGTCGTCCGCGGTGAGATCGAGAGCGCCACCCGCTGGACCGACACCTTCGAGGTCGAGGTCGAGATAACCCTGCTCTCGGGGTCGCGTCGCGGAGCGCGCCAGTACGACCTGCTCTTTCGCACCGTCAATCAGCCCGGCGCAACGCCTACAACGCGTCTCCCCACGCTCCCGGTCGCTGGCGACCACTGGCGCTGCGAAGGCGATGAGAGTTGGAGTTGCACAGGCGTCAAGGGAGCCATCGCGCCCCCCTTCTGGCTCCTGCCCGAATGGTCGGCCTGGTGGTTCGAGGGGCGTCTCGGCGACGATGGCAGCTATACCCGCGTCCGCGGCGTCGCCCGCCAGCTCGGGCTGCCGCCCGAGTCCCGTGCCCGCCTCGTTGTTCGCACCGCGGGTAGCGCGTCAGCGGGCCTCACCGAACTCGATTTGCTTCCTTCGGGCTCCGTTGCTGTCCCGGTCGCCGAGGATACCGCAGCCGCAGAACTTACAGGCGCAGGCCACCTCTCGGCCAACCTCGATGCCGGCATCGTCCCACAGCTCACGCTGCAATGGCGCGCCAGCGCGGAGGGTCGGCTGCCCGCCGGCCACGGCCTCTTCCGGCGCAACGAGATCCACGCACTGGCCTGGACCGAGGCGCTGCTCCCCGCAGCGCCCAGCGCACCCTAGTCCGAGGTAACCAGCCGCACGAGATCCTCGCTCGGCAGGTTGCTCGTGTAGGCGTAGGTAAGCCCGTCGCGACGCTCCGTCGCCACCGCAAAGGGCGTCGTGGTGTTGTCGAGGTAGAGCGACCGCTTCTTGCCCACGCGCAGTGGGGTGCCACGCTCGCCGGAGGCCTCGTCTGTGACCAGCACCGACAGCTTCGTGCCATCGACATCATAGAAGAGGAGCGCTGCCGGCCGGTTTGCCACGGTCGTCATCCTGCCGCCGAGCAGCGTCGCGCCGCGACCCAGCCGCGGCATGTGGAGCGGGAAGTCGACCTTGCCCGAAAACCAGTTCTCCACCGAGGCCTGGTTGGGACCGGTGACCTCCACGGGAACGTTGCGCTGATGCCAGGCCGCAGACTGCACAACCAGCGGATCGCCGTTGCTTCGCTGCGGTGCCACCCAGTCCCGAATCCCCCGCGAGGCGAGGCTGCTCTCCGGTAGGGAGGCGTCGTCGGGCAGCGCGATGCGGACTGCTGCGGAGGCGAGCAGCAGCGCTGCCGCAGCCAGCAGGTAGGGGCGGTAGTTGCGGGCAGGTTGGGCCGCTGCGCCAACCGGCTGCTGCTTCATCAGTGAGGCCTCAAGCCGAGCGGCCATCGCGCTCGGCAGCGAAGCATGGTGGCCAGAGCTGCGCAGCCGACCGCGGAACTCCCGCTGCTTCGACATCACGGCTCCGCAGGTTGTGCAGGCCAGCGCGTGCTCCTGAACCTCTGTCCGCTCTGGCTCGCCCAGCTCGCGGTCGAGGTAGAACTCGAGGTGTTCTGTGAAGGCCTTGCAGTCCACGAGCCGCTCCTAACCGTTCGCACGCCGCCAGGCGGCGAGGTTGACAGTGTTGTCGGTGTCGCTTTCGATCTGAGAGACCGTGTCGTCATCGAGATCGCGTATGGCACCTGTCTCGAGAGCATAGCCGGCGAGCATGCCGCGAAGCAGGCGGCGCCCCCGGTAGAGCCGGCTCATCACCGTGCCAATCGGGCACTCCATGATGTCGGCGCACTCCTTGTAGGAGAAGTCGTAGACGTCGCAGAGCATCACCGCGATGCGGAAGTCGAGGGGGAGGCGGAGCAGCGAACGGCTCACCTCGTCGCCGAACAACTCCTGCAGCGTGCCGTCGTCCGTCGAGCGGCCATCGAGCTCCGACGGCTCCTGCGACGCTGCGATGTTCTCGATGAGGGAGGCACCCTCTTCGCTGTCGCCCAGCAGGATGGGCTCCCGCTGCTTCGACCGGAAGCGGTTGATGAAGGTGTTGGTCAGGATCTTGAAGAGCCAGGCACGGCAGTTGGTCCCCGGCTCATACCGGTGGAAGTGCGTGTAGGCCTTCAGCATCGTCTCCTGCACCAGGTCTTCGGCGTCGGCCGACGAACGGGTGAAGCGAACGGCCGCGCCGAAGAGGGCCGGTGCGTGCACCATGGCCTCCTTGCGGAAGACTGCATCAATGGGGTTGGGCTTAGAGCGTCCGAACATCGCGAACTCCTCGACGAATCAAGACCGGAACGACCAGCCCTCGGAAGGGTAGAACCTAGGGGCGACCCGCCTTATTTCAACAGGCACGACGAATCTCTTCCGCCGCGCGCTGGGCAGGCTACTTCAGCAGGCTCTCAAGCGAGCGGTAGCCGAGTTCGAGGTCGTGTGCGACCGCCTCGTAGGTCACATGGCCGCCGAAGGTGTTGAAGCCGAGAGAGAGAGCCCGATCGGTGCGCGCAGCCTCCTCTGGCCCCTTGCCCGCCAGCGCCCGCGCGTAACGGATGGTCACGTTGGTCAGCGCGTAGGTGCTCGTCCGGGAGACTGCTCCCGGCATGTTGGTCACGCAGTAATGGACCACGCCGTGCACCGTGTAGGTGGGGTTGCTGTGGGTCGTCGGCCGGCAGGTCTCGAAGCAGCCGCCCTGGTCTACCGCCACGTCCACCACGACCGAACCGGGCAGCATCTGACGGATGACCGCCTCGCTCACCAGCTTGGGGGCGCGCGCGCCGGGAATCAGCACCGAGCCGATGACGAGGTCGGCTGCCGACACCTCTTCGAGCAGCGTCTGCGGGTTGGAGTAGACCGTCTGGAGCCGGTTCTGAAAGATGTCGTCGAGGTAGCGGAGCCGGTTCACATTCACATCAAGCACCGTCACGCGGGCACCCATGCCGACGGCGACCTTCGCGGCCTCTGTGCCCACGGTGCCGCCGCCCACAATCACCACCTTGGCCTGCGGAACGCCCGGTACGCCGCCAAGCAGCACGCCGCGGCCGCCATACTCCTTCTCGAGGCAGCGGGCGCCAACCTGGATCGACATTCGGCCCGCCACTTCGCTCATGGGCTGCAGCAGCGGCAGGCTGCCGTCGGGGAGCTGGATGGTCTCGTAGGCGATCGCGGTCACCTCCTTCTCCAGCAGCACCGGGGCGAGCTCCGGGACTGCCGCAAGGTGGAAGTAGGTGTAGATGGTCTGCTTGCGCTGAATCCGACCATACTCCTCGGCCAGCGGCTCCTTCACCTTGATGATCATCTCGGCCGCGGCCCAGACCTCATCAGCCGAGTGAAGGATCGTGCAGCCGACCGCCTCGTAGGCCTCGTCTGTGATGCCGCAGCCCAGGCCCGCGCCGGCCTGCACAAAGACCGTGTGGCCGTCGCGCACCAGCACCTGCGCGCCGCCCGGCACCAGGCCCACGCGGTACTCATGAACCTTCACCTCTTTGGGGACTCCAATGCGCATGACTGCTCCTTCGTTGCTACCTGTGGTCTGTTACTTCCGAATCTGTTTGCGGCCGCCGCTTATCGCCCCGCGCCCCACGCTTCAAGGCGCAGCGCGTTACCTAAAGGATCACGGAAGCTCTGGGGTGGGCACTGCACGCTGGCTCACAGGCTCCGGCGGAGCCACGATTTGCCGGGAGAACTGCTGACGCTCGATGATGCCGCGCAGGTAGGCCGCATCGCGCTCGCTGACCGAGCCGTCGCGCTCGAGGTTGGCGACGATGTGCTCCAACTTCTCCATGCGCGAGTCGTCGAAGGCTCGCTTCTCCAGCTGCTCGCCGAACCGCGCAGGGGCCGGCAGCAACACTGCGAGCGCGAGCGACTCCGCCTGCGTCAACGCTGCTGCGGGGTGGCCAAAATAGTGGCGGGCGGCAGCCTCCACCCCAACCAGGTCGCGGCCGAACCGGGCGGTGTTGAGATAGATCTCGAGCACCTCTTCCTTCGTCAGCTGCTTCTCGAGCAGGTAGGTGAGGAGCATCTCCTGCAGCTTGCGTGAGAGCGACCGCTCCGAAGAGAGAAAGAGGTTCTTCGCCACCTGCTGCGTGATGGTGCTGCCGCCCGCCACAAAGGCGCCCGCTGCGTAGTCTTTCGCCATCGCCCGCTGAATGCCACGCCAGTCAAAGCCGCGGTGGTTGAAGAAGCCGTCATCCTCCGCCGCAAGGATCGTCCTTGCCACATACCGCGGGAGCCGACGAAGCGGGGTCCAACTCCCCTCGCCCAACGCGGGAAAGGCGCTCCCCGTGGGACGGGGCAGGGCGACGATTCGGCCCTCTTCAAAGAGCGGCATGCTGATGCCCGCAAGACCCGAAAGCGTGAGCCCCTCTTCCAGCAGTTCAAACTGGCTCGCAGCAAGTCCCGGCAACGCGGCATCGAGTCGCACCAACGCCTCAAAGCCAACCTTGCCCGACATCGTCGCTCCCTCGAGCCACGGCATCATCCCCTCCGGCAGAGAGTCGCGCAGCGCCGTCACAGCCACGGGCTCCATGTGCATGCTCAGCTCGCCCGTCGCGCCCTTGCCTGGGAGGTCGCCGAAGCCCTTGAGCACCACCACGGCGGCGCCCGTCGTCACCGTCGCCTCCTCCAGCCAGAACTTATGGTCGCGCCAGCTCCACCCGCCGGCCAGCTTGAGCCGGCCGTCGAACTTCTCGATGGGCTTCGCCGCCAGGCTCTTCCAAGCAAGTCTGCCGTCCGTCAGCGAACCGGCGCCATCTGCCTCTGCGCCATCGCGGTTGCCGAGCACCTTCAGCGTGCCGTTGAGCGTGCCGCCGATGGGGAGCGAGCGGGTCCAATTCTCGGAGCCGCAGCCTGCCCCGCGCGCTCCGTCGAGGATGGCCGGCGGGCAGCGCAGTGCCTTGGTGTCGCGCGAGAAAAAGTCGGCCGGGTCGGCCCGCAGCGCCGACAGCTTCGCGGTAAAGTCGCCCTTTGCCAGCCAGCTCGCCTGCAGGTCGATGCCGCGCTCCGCTGTCCCCCAGCGGAGCAGGCCATCCAGATCTCCGCCGCTCCGGTGCACCCGTGCCTCGCGCATGCGCATGTGGCCGCGGCCCTCGGCCACCAGCTCCAGATCGCGCACGGCCACCGTGCAGTCGGACCGCTCGCAGGAGGCAGTCATCGAGGCGACCGTCGCCCATGCTTCGGGCTGCTCCGCCTTGGGTGGCTGCAATGACCAACGCACGCCATCGAGCGCCAAGCCGCCATCGGTGCGCGCCAGCCCGGTCGACAGTTGCATCAGCGGTCGAGTCTGCCCTGGCGCAAAGAGGGCGCCGACCAGCCGCGTGGCCTCCGCATCGCTCTGCGCGAGCTTGCCATCGGCGGCCCAGCCGTCGCTGTCTTCGATGCGCACATGGCCCTGCCAACCCGGCTGCCCCGCGCCTGTCGCCGGCCCTGTGAACTGGGCAAAGGTTACCTTCCCCGACCGCTTCGTCTTCTGCTCCGCTGTGGGCAGCATCGCATCGAAGCTCCAGGTCGCGTCGTCGAGTCGCACGATCAGGCCATCGAGCCGCAGCGTCGGGGTCGCGCCACCGCGCTGCTCGCTCGTGGCGGCAGCCTTCGTCGCCACCGTCGCCCGTTGTGGCCGCGGCGAGGGCGGTGCAGCGGCCTGCGTCACGCTCAGCTCTACGCCCGACAGCACCAGCTCGCGCAGGTCCACCAGACCGCGAATCAGGCCGGCCGGCTCAAGCCGGACATGGGCCCGCTTCACCTTCGCAGTAACCTCGTAGGGCGTACTCGGAAGCCGCACCGGGCCCAGCACCAGCCCCGTTAGGTCACCCTCGCCGAGCAGCAGCGAGGAGTCGACCCGGTCGAGCGACAGCGGCATTCCCTTGGCCGCGGCATACTGCTCCAGCTGCCTCGCCATGCGCTCGCCGAGCTCATCGCGCGGGCGGAGCAGCCACCAAGCCACCGCCGCCGCAGACAGAAGCAGCAAGGCCAGCGCGGCCCGTCGCTTTCGCCTGCCGTTTGCGGTATGGGGGACAGGCTCGGTCATGCGTCGGGCAGTTTGCTTCGTGGAGCGGTGATATGGTCCGTGCGTGCTATCAGTGGGCCCCGACGAGGTCAAAACGCCTTTATGCGCTCGCGCTGCTGCTCCTGCTTACACTGTTTGCCGGCTGCCAGCTCAACCAGAAGCCCCTCGTGAATGGCTTCTCCTCGCGTCCCTTCGAGGGCCGCGCGGAATCTGACCCCTATCGCCAGCTCCCAGACCGCACCCTCGTCGTGGCCTACGAGGTCGGTCAGTGCACCACCGACGCCGACTGCGTCACACAGGCCTGCGGTGGCGCCACCTGCGCGCCCGTCAACGAGGCGCCGCTCTGTGCCACCTCGCCCGTCGGCGACTGTCTCTCGGCACTCGACGGCAAGGGCTGCGGCTGCATCGAGGGGGTCTGCCGCTGGCACCGCGAGCCGCCCGTGCTTGCCTGCGCGAGACTCGGCTCGCCGCCAGCCACAACAGTCGGTGCTGAGGGCTACGGCGACAACCCCTATCCGACCCGCCCGCAGTAGGCGGCGCGGCCGTTACTTCGTGGTCTGAACGCCCAGCTTGGTCAGCACGGTCACCATCTTGGCGATGGTGCCGGGCACAACGCGGAAGGCCGACGGTCCGAGGCGGGTCACGATGAAGGGCTGCAGGTCGGCGATGCGCGCGACGCGGTCGCCATCTTCGGCCGACAGCAGCGTTAGCACCTCCATGGTCTCCACCTTCGCCTTCGCAGGCTGGCCGAGGGCCTTCTTGAGGTGGAGCTCGCGCTCGGGCGTGAAGCCGCTCGCCATGGAGCTGCGGAGGAAGTCGATGAGGGAGGCATAGCCATCGTCGTCGCCAAAGACCGCGTTCACCTTCTTGATGTCGAGCCGGTACTGGTCGTCGTCCTCGTAGGTCGCCACAGACTGCAGCGTAGAGAGGATGCGCAGGTCGGTCGCGCCGTTGGGTGCGCGGAGCCGGTCGGCCTCGGCCCATACCAGCGAGGGGACAATCGGGCCGTTATAGTCGATCACGCGGGGCTTGAAGGCCGTGAGCGCCCTGTCGACGCCCTCCGAGTAGGCACCCAAGACAAAGGTGTGGATAGCGTCGATGCGGTCGGCATGGTCGCGGTTGTCGACCGCGAAGATGACGCCCGACTGCACAACCTCAGGGTCGGCCTTGCCGGTCGCGGCGACCAGGTCGCCATGAAGGAAGACGGTGACGCGGCGATGGAGCCGCTCCCAATCCTGAAGCGCGAACTTGACGGCCGGCGGCACGGGCTGGCTGGAGTAACGGGTCAGCGACTTGAAGATGCTGTCGGCGTTGTAGCCCTTGGCGTATCCCCACTGCACAGACTCGCCCGTGAGCCGGTAACGCACCACCCGCTCGCTCGTCTTGATGATCTCCGCGAAGCGGGAGAGGTCGTAGAGGAGCTGGAGCGAGGCGAGGTCGAGGAAGCAGGTGATCTCGAAGGTGGGCTCGACCAGGATCGCGCCCTTGCCCGAGGGCTCTTCGGCGGTCGAGGGGATGCCGAGCATGGCCTTGCCGACCTCGGTGATGCGGGCGCGCGGCGTGCCGTTCGACTGCGACTTTCCGAGCTCGACAGCACCGATGTGGGGCAGAAGCAGCGAGATGACCGAGGCGACAAAGCCCTCGATGGCCTTGTCGTCCATGGGCACAACAGGCAGCACATTGCGAAGGTAGGTCTGCTCCAGCGAGGCGATGGTTCGGGTGGTCTCTTCGACGTCGAACCAGTCCTCGAGGTTGAGGCGGCGGAGCGCCGCGATGACGCTGCCGCGCGGGCCGGTGAGGATCGCCGCGCGTCCGCCGTCGGGGGCAAAGCCACCGTGGCCCTGGCCGGTCAGCGGCGGCTCGCCCGCGCCAAACCAGCCCATCGCATCGATCTCGCTCCAGGTCCGCTGCTGCTCCGCAGCCCGCTCGAGCAGCGGCCAACGGTCGGTCGCCGACTTCCCAAAGTAGTCGTTGCAGGTATTGGCGGTGCGGAGCAGGTCGCCGCGGCGCTCTACGAGGCCGAGCGCGACGGCTGTCGACAGCAGGAAGGTGATGAGGTCCCAGCCGTCCACCGCGAGCGGATCGACGATGGTCTCGCCCCGGTCGCCATGCTTGGGGCGCTCGACAATGAGCGGCGCCATCGCCTTGAGATCGGTCCGGTGGGGCGAACCGTCACGGTTGAGCCGCACGGCGTTGCGCTCCACAAACCGGGTCACCGACAGCAGGTTGAGCTCCACCAACAGCACGCGGCGCAGCAGCGTCGACTCTGTCGGGTCGACCACCTTCTCCAGCACCTCGCGGGCGGGGGGCGGGTTGCCGGCCAGCCCTTCGAAGCCGGGCGTGACCTGAATCCAATGCTGCATCAACCCCTGCTCGTAGACTGTCTCGAGCGACAGCGCCTCACGGGCCCCGAGGTTGCCTGCCAGCGCAATTCCCTGCTTGAGCAGCGGGTCGACGAGCTCCTCGAAGCCGTCATAGCCATGCAGGAACCAGCGCTTCTTCAGCCGCTCTCCGCGCAGACGCCGGCCGATCTCATCGAGAAAGCCCAAGAAGCCGCGCACATCGTCGGGCAGGGTATCCACCATCTTCTGGCGGGTGGTCTTAGCGGCGAGGTGGTCGGTCAGCTCCAAGAAGGGATCCACGCCGGGAAGGTCGTGCACCGCCGCAATCTTTGCCAAGGAGGCCTGTCCGTAGATCTTGAGGAGCTCTTCAGCGGGGTTCGACATCAACCGTTCTCCGTGGAGGAGATTTCTGCTTCGGCCGGCTCATCGACATGGTCGAAGAGAGGCTCGCCCAGGAGCCGCGGGAACTGCCCGAGCTCCTTGAACCGGCCGAGCACCATGGGGATGAACCGGGCCGGAATCACGATGTGGCGATCGCCAATCATCACGAGGTCCAGTCCGAGCTCGCCGATTTTTTTCGAAGTCTCCGCCAGCGTTGCCGCAGTATCGCACGCGATAACTGCCACATTCCGGTGAATGACTGCTCCCGAGGTTTGCTTGCTCAAAGTCGGCCTCATTCGGGCAGGAGGGTAGTCTCCGGGCCCTCGTTCAGGGAGCAACTAGGATACTCGCTCCCTAGGCCTATGGTCAACGCCGCGCCCCGTGATCCTTGCAACTTGACCAAAAAAGAGGTCGAAGCGCCCCCCATGAAACTCTCACAGGCCGAACTCAGCCACCTCGTCGGCCTTCATCAGCCCCTCATTGAGAGCGCGCGGCTCCGCGCCGTCCATGCTGTCGCAGACCACCACGCCCTCGTCCTCGAGTGCTACCGGCCCGGCCAGACCACCCTCCTCCTGCTCTCCCTCGCCGCCCGATCCGCGAGGCTTCATCGCATCACGCAGCGGCCGCCGTCGCCCCCCGCGCCCCCCACCTTTGTCATGCTCCTGCGGGCTCGGGTCGTGGGCGGCCTCATCCGGCGCCTCGCCGTCGCCGAAGACGATCGGATCGTCCAGTGGGAGCTTGTCTGCGGCGGCGTCTCTTACGACCTCGTCGCCGAGCTCGGCGGCACCGCCAACCTCCTCCTCCTCAAAGAGGGACTGATCGAGGGCAGCTTCCACGGACGGACCTCGCGCGACCGCACCGTCACCGTCGGTGATACCTATGAGCCCCCCACCACCCGCCCCGACGGCGGTGCCCCCGCCTTCCGCGACGGCTTCCCCCGCGACGCCACCGCCGACGCCTTCGTCGAGGCCTGGTACCGCGACTTCGACGCAGCAGAGGCGCTCGAACAGCGCCGTGCCGAGCTCCTCGCCGGTCTCACCCGCGCCCGAAAGCGGCTCGCACAGCGCGCCGTCGCGATCGCCGCCGATGCAGACCGCAGCCACGCCGCCCCCCGCCTGCGCCGCGAGGCCGATCTCCTCCAGACCCTCCGCGGCCAGCCCCATCTCCCCGCCGATCGCGTCGCCGTCCAGGACTGGTTCGAAGAGGGCGCTCCCATCACCATCATCGAGCTCGACCTCCGCCTCGACTTCGCCGAAAACATCGCCTCGCGCTATGCCCGCGCCCGCAAGTTCGAGCGGGGCGAGGCCCACGCCCGCACCCGGCTCGCCGAGGCCGACCAGCAGCTCGAACAGCTCGCCCGCCTCGCCCACGAGGCCGCCGACGCCACCGACCTCGTCGCGCTCGCCCGCCTCGCCTCCGCTGCCCGCAACGCAGGCCTCCTCCCGCGCAAGCAGTTGCCGCCCGTCGAACGAAAGGCGGAGGTCCGGCTTCCCTACCGGCTCTTCATCGCCTCCACGGGCGAGGAGATCCTGGTCGGCCGCGGCGGTCGCGACAACGACAAGCTCACCTTCGGGCTAGCCCGCGGCACCGACCTCTGGCTCCATGTTGCCGACCATCCCGGCCCCCATGTCATCCTCCGGACCCGTGGCCGTCAGGCTGGCCCCGTCGCTCTCCGCGAGGCGGCAGAGCTGGCGGTCTGGTTCTCGGTCGCCAAGGACGACACCCATGTGGCAGTCCACCACACCCTCCGCAAGAATGTGCGGCGGGCCAAAGATGGGCCGCCTGGGCGCGTCTACCTCTCCGAGACCAAGACCATCACCGTCGGCCCCCTCACCGACGAGAAGCTCCGCCCGCTCCTCGAACGGCTCCCGCCCGAGAAGGCCTAGCGACCCGGCGCCTTGATCTCCCGCGCGCCCGCCGGCGGCGCGAAGACAAAGCCGGCATCGGGCAGGTTGCTGTTCCACTTGGCCCCGGAGAAGACCAGCCGGTTGCGGTTGCCGAGCGGGTCGTAGAGCACCGCCTCCTGCACCTTCCAGTCGGCCGTCGAGACCACGAAGCGGAGCTTGTCGACGCCGGAAGCTGCGCTCTTGGGGGTGAGCTCCAGCGCCACCAGCCCCTCCTTCACCGCCTTGACCTCGGCGGTGAAGTCGTCCGAGAGTTTGCCTTGGCCCATGAGGAAGCGGAGCGCGAGCGGCGCGCTGCTCTGCGACACCGGCTGCGCGGCATACTGCTTGAAGGCCGGCTCCCAGATCCAGAGCGTCGTGCCGTCGCTGATGAGCGCCTTGGCCTCCGGCGTGCGATAGTCCCACCGCATCTTGCCCGGCTTCTTGAAGTAGAGCGTGCCCTGCGAACGGGTCGTCTCGCCGGCCGCCGTGTTCGTCAGCTCCTGCGTGAAGCTGGCGGTGTAGTCTCGGACGCCCTCGTAAGAGCGCTGCAGCGCATCGACCACCTCAGCGGGCGTGGCCAACCGGGGCGGCACGGCTGCGGCTGCTGCCGGCTGCTGCCCTACCTGCGCCAGGCAGCCGACGTTAACCGGTGCGGGGTTGGGCGCGGCGAGAAAGGAGGAGGCGAGCAGGGCGTGACAGAGCGACCACATGGTGCACCTTGGTTCGAACGGGAGCGGCGTGGGGACAAGACGCTGCGCCCCCGCCCCTATTCCAAATCTGAAGAGGGCGCATCAATCGGCCGCGTGACCGCTCCCTTCGCCCTGTGCCTCCAAGCCCAGGTAGTAGCCGCGGCTCTCTGATGTGCGCGACGAGACCATGGCCCGGTTGAGGGCCTGCAGCGACATGCCGAGCCGGCGGTGAGCGTTGCGGAGCTGGCCTGCGAGGCTGGTCGCGATGCTGCTCGCAAAGCGGACGGCGAAGACCGAGCCGCCCTGCATGAGCCGGTCGAACTCTGCCCGCTCGAAACGGGCCACCTGGCAGGCGTCGTGGGCAACGCAGCTGGCGGAGCGGGGAGCGCCATCGATAAGCGCCACCTCGCCAAGAAACTGGTGCTGTCGGATGGTGGCGATGACGTGGCTTGTGCCGTTGGGCATCCGCTTCACGACATTGACGGTGCCCGAAAGGAGCAGGTAGCAACAGCGGCCCTGTTCGCCCTCTGCGCAGATGACGGAGCCTGGCTCAAGCGAAGGCTCCAAGACCAGGACGGTGCAGAGCGTCGCTAGCTCCCGGTCGTCGAGGTCGCGGAGCAGCTCCACCCGCCGGAGTATCTGGGGTGTGAGTTCGTTCATCCGTTGCCCTTGGTGTCGGGCTTGCCGGCGAGCACCTGTTTGAAGCGGCCGAACATGCCGGGCTTCTCTGGCTCGGACTCAAGTTTCTGCGTCGTGGGCCGGCCCCAGTCGCTGCCGCGCGCCTCTTGGCTCTGGCTCGGCATGCGGGTGGTCGAAGGGGCGCGGCTGCCCTCGGCGATGAGCTGGTCTGCCATCGCCTGGAGGTGTCCGCCACCGGCTCCGCCCAGCGTTGTGCCCAGCGTTGTGCCGGCCGATGCCAGGTTGAGCTGGCGCTCCATGGTGGCCGACTCGGTGCGGTCGTTGCAGGAGCGCAGCCGTGCCGCGAGCATCGGTGCGATGGCCCGCAGCAGCTTCGCTGTGCAGTTTGGAGCCCCATGCTTGAGGGCTAGAAAGGCCTCGTGGCTCAGGCCGTAGAGTCGCGTCGGCTCGACCGCCTTGGCGGTCACGCTGTGGGGTCCGGGCGAGAGCAGGCTCATGTCGCAGAGCGTGGCAGGGCACTGCACCCGTACCGGCTTGGTGGTCGTCACGCCGTCGGCGGTCAACTCGATGGCGCCGGAGCGCACAAACCAGAGTTCGCTCGACGCCGCGCCGGCCTCAAAAAGGAGGTCGCCCGCCTGGAGCAGGCGCAGGGTGCAGCGCGTGAGGAGCTGCTCGGCTTCGTCGACGGTCAGACCGGCGGTGAGCCAGCAGTCGGCCAGGATGTGTTCATGTTGGGACATCGTGTCGCCTCGTGGGGCGCAGAGGAATCGGCTGGAGTTAGAGCAGGGTCAGGCGGACTGTCTCGGCATTGAGGCCGTCCTGCCCGTTGTTGCCGCAGGGAGAGGTGCCGCCCGAGCCTGGGCCACCGACGGCGAAGGAGGTATCGATGAGCTGCACCGAAGCGCCGTCGACGCCAAGGATGCCCACCGAGGGGCCGCCCGCGCCGCCACCGCCGCAGCCACCCGCGCCGCCCGCGCCGCCATTGCCACCACGGCCGCCGGAGCCGCAGGTAGAGGAGCCACAACCGCCGCCGGGACCGCCGTTGGCACCGCCGCCTGCTCCTCCACCGTTGCCGCCCGCGCCGCCGCTGCCGCCGCCGTCGGTCTGCAGCAGCGTGGTCTCCAGACGCAGGGTGCTGTTCAGTATGATGAGGGCCACCGAGGCTCCGCCGCTTGAGCCTGCCTGGCCGCCGGACCCACCGCTGCCGCCGCCGCCGCCCGAGCCGCCTGCTCCGCCGGTGCCGTAGTAGGTGCCAAACACGTAGTTGCAGTTCTCGCCGCCACCGCCACCGCCACCGCCACCGCCACCACCCGTCGCGCCGTTGGTCCCCGACGATGCGTCTGACGGCACCCAGTCGATGCCAACGAAGCCGCCCGTCCCATTCGCCGGCGTTCCATTGCTACCGCTTGGTGCGTCGCAGCCGATGCCGCCCTGGCTGCCCGCGTTGGGATTGCCATCGCCGCAGCCGAGGCCACCGCCGCCAGAACCACCGCCGCCGTAGCCGCCGCAGGCCGAGCCGTTCGGTGCGCCCGCGGCACCGCTATCGCCCGAACCACGGTAGGGCCCGCGACCGCCATTTCCGCCGCCCGGCGAGGCGCCGGCCGTGGCGCCCGTCCGACCGCTGCAGTTACCATCGCAGCCAGCTCCGCCCGTGACGCCAGTGTTGCCGCTGGCGCCCGAGACGCCCGGGGCGCCGTTGGTGCCCGAACCTCCCTTGCCCGCGCTGAGCAGGGCGTTACGAATCGTCAGGAATCCTCCGGCGTTGGCGACCGCCACGGCCACCGACTCGGCGCCCGGCGCCGTCTGGTTGGCAGACTGAATCGTCATGCGGTCGAGCGTGGTCCGGTCACCGATGCCCGAATAGGTGAGCGCGACCGGAGAGGTGGAGGTGAAGACCGAGCGGGTGGCGCCGCGACCTGAAAAGGTGAGCGCGTAGCCGCCGTAGATGCTGACGGGGGTGGAGACCGTGAGGCCCGAACCGGTGAAGGAGCCGAGCGTGACCAGCACCTGGTTGCGGCCGGCGGTGGTGTTGGCCACATCGAGCGCCTTGGCGAGCGAACGGACCGGGTCGCCCGGGTTCAGGCCGCCGTTGCGGTCGCTTCCCGAGGCCGAGACGAAGACCGCGCGGGCGATGTCGCCGTCGATGCCGTCGCAGTTTGCGTCGAGGCCGCTATCGTCGGGCTCATCCGTGTCGGAGAGGGGCAGGCAGCCATACTCGCAGCCGTTGGCGGGGTCGCCGTCGATGTCACGGAAGCCGTCGAGGCAGCCGTCGAAGCGGCAGCTGCCGCCCGTGCAGTAGCCGGCCGCACCCGCGGGGTCGCAGACAAGGCCGCAGCCGCCGCAGTGGTCCAGAGACTCGAGCGTGTCCTGCTCGCAGCCGTTGCCCACCAGGCCGTCGCAGTTGCCCCAGCCCGCGGAGCAGAGGTCCACCTGGCAGCCGAGGAAGCCGCAGGAGACGGCCTCGGTGTTGGTCTCGTCACAGACGCGGCCGCAGCCGCCGCAGTTGGCCCTGTCTGCCGCGGTGTCGATCTCGCAGAGGTCTTCGTAGACGCGGTTGCAGTCGGCCAGGGTGCCGTTGCAGGTGGCGACGCCGCAGGCACCTGCGTTGCAAGAGGGGGTGCCTTCGGCGAAGGAGCAGTCGGTCTCGCAGGCACCGCAGTGGTAGGGGTCGTTGAGCAGGTCGATCTCGCAGCCGTCGAACGAGACGAGGTTGCAGTCGGCGCGGCCGGGCTGGCAGCCGCCGACGGCGCATTCTCCCGCGACGCAGGCCTGGATGGCGCCTTCGAGCTCACAGGCACGGGCGCAGCTGCCGCAGTGGTCGGGGTCGGTCTGCGGATCGCTCTCGCAGCCGTCGAGCGGCAGGAGGTTGCAGTCGCGGAAGGTGCCCTCGCAGCCGTCGAGCACGCAGCCGCCGAACTCGCAGTGGGCGGCGCCGTTGTTCACGGTGCAGCTCTGGCCGCAGACGCCGCAGTTGCTGTTGTCGCGCTGCAGGTCGAAGTCTTCGTCCACCTGCGCGTCGCAGTCGTCGTCAATGCCGTTGCAGGCCTCGATGCCGCCCGTGTCGGCGCTCGGGGTGCAGGCATATTCGCAGCCGTCGAGGAAGTCGGCGTTGGCGTCGAAGTAGCCCGTCTCGCAGGCCGTCACGATGCAGAGGCCTTCAGCGCAGCCGCCCGTGCCGCGGACCGCGTTGCAGACGGTGCCGCAGTCGCCGCAGTGGAGCGGGTCGGTGTTGAGGTCGAAGTCTTCGTCGGCGTTGCCGTCGCAGTCGTCGTCGGTGCCGTTGCAGAGCTCGATGCGGCCCTCGTAGGCGCCCGGGTTGAGGTCGTCGCAGTCCGAGCCGGCGCAGCGGGCGCCGATGCCGTAGCCGTCGTTGTCCTGATCGTAGCAGCCCGAGCAGGTGTTGGTCTCTGGGGTGCACTGGCGGAAGTTGACCGGCTCGTTGCGGATGTTGAAGCGGGTCACATCCTGGCAGCGGAAGCCGTCCGGGCAGACGTTTGTGGTCGAGCAGTCGATGCCGCAGAAGGTGCCGTCGAGGTTCTCGAGGCAGAGGTTGGCCAGGCCGTCGCAGTCGACGTCGGCGTTGCAGGGGCTGCAGAGAGCATTGTCGGGCGGCATGCAGATCTGGGCCACGTCGGAGCCGGAGCTCTGCACGAGGCGGCAGATCCAGCCCTCGATGGGGCAGGGGCCGTTGCAGGCCACGGTGCAGAGGTTGCCTTCGCGTGTTGGTACGCAGTAACCGCTCTCGCAGTCTGCCGCAGAGGTGCAGGGGGTGGGCTCAAAGGGGGTGGTGTCGGGGGTAACATCGGGCGTCGTATCGACATCGGCCGTGGTGTCGGCGCCGCTCGCATCGACCTCATCGATGGGCGTGCAGACCTGCTCGATGCAGAGCTCGTCCGAGGCACAGTCAGCACCCGTCGTACAGGCGGTGAGGGTGGCAGAGCTGCCGACGTCGGAGGTCGAACAGGCGGTAAGACAGAGCAGCCCAAGGAGGAGAAGACGACGCATGGCAGCACCCGACGCAGTGAATGAGTTTCCACTATACGGGACAATCTGTTCTGCTCCAAGCATCATCCGTACTCACGCGGCGCGTCAGTCGTCGCGGCGGTGCTTCGGGCGCTGGTCTGTCCCCTCAATCCGGACGAAGCGTGCCATCTCGTCGATGCGGCTCACGATGCGGTCGTCGATACGGTCAGCCAGCGTCGCGACCGCCACGCCGCCTCCTGCGCCTGAGCGGGTCGCCGCCGCCCGGTCGCGGTGCAGGTTGGTGCCGAAGAAGGTCGAGACCTCACGGTTGTACCGCTTGCTGATGATCTCATCGAGGATGCCCGCCTGCCACTCCGTGACGGCCTTCTTGCCCAGCTCGTCGATGACCAGCACCGGCATCGCTACCAGTTCGCCGATCAGCTCCCCTTCGCCCACGCCCCGCTCAAAGCCCGCGCGGAGCTCCGACAGCAGGTGTGCAAACTCTACATAGCGCACCCGGTAGCCCCTCTCGAGCGACAGCGCTCGGATGACCCGACAGAGAAGGCGCGTCTTGCCCAGCCCCGGCGGCCCCGAGAGCACCACGCCTGCGTCGCCCGGCCGGAACCCCTCGTCGATGCGGCGCCGCAGCATCAGCGCCGCGTCACGGATGCCCGGCTCGCCACGCTCAAAGTCGGACCAGGCCGCATCCCAGAAGTGACGTGGCACCAGCGCCTCGTCGAACTGCTTCATCCGCTTGCGCACCTCCGCACAGTCCGGGCAGCGGTTGGCCACCGGGCCGCCATGCTTGCCCCAGACGAAGACAAAGCCGGTGCCCTCGCAGGTCGGGCAGTCTGCCACCCGCGTGCAGCTCGGGCAGCCCACCGCGACGGCCGTGTCGAAGCCGGGTGCCGCCGACGGCAGCGCCTTTACGCCGCGGCATCGCTTGCAGACTGTCTCGCTCATGGCGCACCTCCCTGCAGCCGCGCAAGGTTGGCGGCCTTGGCCTGCTGATCGGCCCGGTAACTCGACCGCACCAGCGGCCCCGCCTCGATGTGGGCAAAGCCGAAGGCCATGCCCCGCTCCTTGAGCGCGTCGAACTCCTCCGGCCGCACCCAGCGCATCACCGGCAGGTGGTTGTTGCTCGGCCGCATATACTGGCCCAGGTTGACGATCTCGACGCCGGCCGCGGCCAGGTCGCGCATGGTCTCGACCACCTCGTCGTCGGTCTCTCCAAGGCCGAGCATGATGCCCGACTTGGTGACGGCACCGAGCGAGCGGGCGTGGCGGAGCACGGCGAGGGTCCGCTCATACTTGGCCTGCGGACGGACAAGGCGGTGGAGCCGCTCAACCGTCTCGATGTTGTGGGCAAAGACGTCGGGGCCGGCCGCGACCACCGTGGCGACATCGTCGAGTGACCCCTTGAAGTCGGGGGTCAGCACCTCGATCTGGGTCCCCGGCGACTGTGCCCGGATCTCGCGGATGGTCTCGGCCCAGATGGCGGCGCCACCGTCGGGCAGATCGTCGCGGTCGACGCTGGTGATAACAGTGTAGCGGAGGTTGAGCTTGGAAAGCGAGGCGCCAACGCGGCGGGGCTCGTCGACATCGACCGAGCCCGGCTTGCCGGTCGCGACGTCGCAGAAGCCGCAGCTCCGGGTGCAGACATTGCCGAGGATCATGAAGGTGAGCGAGCGGCTCGACCAGCACTCGCCGATGTTAGGGCAGGAGGCGCTCTCACAGACGGTGTGGAGCCCTGCCTTGTGCACAAGATCGCGCACATCGAAGAACTGGTCGTTGAGCGACAGCCGCACCCGCAGCCAGTCGGGGCGCTTGCCTGCCGGCGACTCCTCCAGCGACGGACGCGCCGGTCCCGACTTGCGGCTCGAGGGGAGCGCGGTCTCGGGGATGAGGGGAAGGGCGATACGGGTCATAGGCTGCTCGGGCGGCGCGCGGAGGGGAACGAGGTACGGTTCGGCCTGCAGGCTGTCAATCAGCCCTCGCCGGGCCTGCGAATCTTCAGCGGCTTGGGCAGGAACTTCACCGCGCCGGCATGCTGGTAGCGGGTTGCCCCCTCGTAGGCGGCGTCGGTCGGTGTGGCGGTGTGAAAGACCACCTGGGCGACGGGCGTGCCCACCGCCACCGGAACATCGCCGTAGTCCACAACCCGCACCTCGAGCGCCCAGCGGCTCGTGTAGCCCACGTCGCCCAGACCTGCGCAGAGCGCGACCGTCAGCCCCTGACGGCCCACCGTGCTGCGTGCCTTCATCTCGGGCACCAGCGCTTCGCCGTCGGCCGCACCACCGGGAAGGGCCGCGGTGCCGATCGCCTCCAGCGTGGTCGCGAGGTAGAAGCCGCCGCTTCGGAAGACAAAGCAGAGGTCGTCGTCGCGGAGCGTTGTGCCGCCGAAGCCGGGGTTCAAGGCCCGAAGCTGGGCAACGGTTACGGGCTCTACCTTCCGCCAGCGGCTGTCGTCGGGCGCGTAGAGGTCGCGCATATCGCTCCCCACCAGCTCGAAGACTTCTCCGCCCAGCCGCACATCGACCGAGTTGATGCCCACCAGCTCCGCGTCGAACGGGTCGATAACGATACGGCCCTCGGCGTGCGCCTCCAGGATGCTCTCGCGGCACAAAATCATGGTTCGCTCCGGTCATGGGTCTCGGGTGGCCCGCCTTACCCCGAACCCCCGCACCGCGGCAAGCCTGCAGGCTTCTCCAAGGAGGCAAACGTCACCTGCGCGCAGAGCCCTTCTCCGTGCTTGGCAAATCAGCGCTGCTTGGCTTAGAGGCTTGGTTCCGACAAAGGTGACGCATGCGCCCAGCCCCCCTCCCAGCTCAACAGCTCCCGCGCCATGTCGCCATCATCATGGATGGCAACGGGCGCTGGGCGACGGGGCGCGGCCAGAGCCGCTCGGAGGGTCACCGTCAGGGTGCAAAGACGGTCCGTATGGCCGTCACCCGTGCCCGCGAGCTCGGCATCGGCGTCCTCACCCTCTATGCCTTCAGCTCCCAGAACTGGGCCCGACCCGGCGACGAGGTCGAGAGCCTGATGTCGCTCCTGGTCGAGTTCTGCGAGTCGGAGCGCAACCTGCTGCTCGACAAGCAGATCCGGTTCCGCGTGATCGGTGAGCGCAGCCGTCTGCCCGAGGTCGTGCTCGCCGCCGTCGAGGCCTTGGAGCAGGTCACCGCCTCCAACGAGGCCATGCAGCTGGTCGTTGCCGTCTCCTATGGCGGCCGCGAAGAGCTCGTTGCAGCGGCGCAGTCCCTCGCCCGTGAGGTCGCCGCCGGCCGCCTCACCCCCGAGCAGGTGACCGCCGACAGCTTCCGCGCCCACCTCTGGACAGGCGACCTCCCCGACCCCGACCTCGTCATCCGCACCAGCGGCGAGGTCCGCATCTCCAACTTCCTCCTCTGGCAGAGTGCCTATGCCGAGTTCGTCATCGAGCCCATCGCCTGGCCCGATTGGACCGAAGCCGACTTCGACAGCTGCCTCGTCCAGTTCGCCAGAAGAGACCGCAGGTATGGCGGCGTTGCGCCTTAGCCTTGTCGCGCTGCTGCTCGCGCTCTGCGCCTGCAGCCTGCCGGGCCGCTCCGCCTCGGCCATCGGCGGCCCCTTCAGCGCGTCTGCAGCCGAGGGCTCCGGCGACGCATCATCCGATTCCGGCGCCTCCGCCTCCGCCGAGCTGCCACCCGCCGGTCGTTCACTCACCCGGCGCGATCCGGCGCCCGACACGCACCCCGAAGACCTGCTGCTCCGGCTCCCCGCCGACATGCGGCTCGCCGCCGCAGAGACCATCAATGCCGAGCGGCTCGGGCGGGTGCAGGTAGAGGGCGACCGTCGCGTAATCCTGCTCACACCGCTTCCCTGCCGCATCGCCGAACAGGAGGTTGCACCGCAGGAGGCCGCCGACAGGGAGGGCTGCCGCAGCCTCAACATGGCCACCTTCGCGGCCCGCTCGCAGCAGGTCTGGACGCTTGCTCCCGGCCGTTACACCGTGCGCGTTGTGAACCGTCAGGTGGGCTGGGCGGTCGGTCTCTGGATCCGCTCCGACAAGGGAGAGTCGCTCGCGGCAGAGGGCGGCGGCGCGGCCGGAGAGACCATCGAAGTTGAGGTCGATCTTGTCCCCGGAAGCTACCTCGTTTCGCTCCCGCTGCTGCCCACGCCCGACTACCTCTGGGAGGTCAAAAGGGGCGCGCGATAAGCAGTTATGCGGGGTAGACAACTTTGGGAGGGGTTCGCGCGGGGGGTTGATCTCCCTCCCTCCCTCGGCTAGCGCCACCCCTCTTGCTCGGAATACCGGGCCGGATTTCTGCATTTGCACCACCCTTTGACCCTCCCGGGAGCCGACCTGAACCCTTCGCCGCAGCGCACCCGCCGCCCCCAACCGTTGCCCGCTCGAACCGCAAAGTCGGTCGCGCGGAAGAGCAACTGGTGGAGTTGGGTCCTCGCCCTCCTCGTGGGCGGGGTGCTGTTAGCCGGTGTTCGGCATGTTCAGGCCTCGGCCGTCTCCACTGGCTCCTTCCGCCGCATGACGGCAACGCGTGAGGCCCAGCAGAAGGTCGACGACGCACTCAACGCAGCCATCGCTAAGGCCGGTGATCGCCGCATGATCGAGAACCTCGGCGTTCAGGTCGCCATGCAGATCCTTGGCACTGCCACCGACCTCTCCGGCGAGACCACCGTACCCTCCACGCTCTGCGAGACCTTCATCGAAGGCGACACCTGGCGCAGCTTCGCCAGCCGCTACGGCCTGACCACCGAGGCCCTCGCCCGCCTCAACCCAGGCGTCTCCGGAAGCCACGTCGACGACGGCGACGAACTGATCATCTACAAGTTCGACCCTGAGCGTCGCTCCCGTAGCAACGGTCGCGCGAGCGGCGGCAGCCTCACCAACGGCGTCCCCATGCCCGACGGCCAGTTCTGGCGCGTCCGGGAGCGTGAGACCTCCTTCGGCACCGAGACCACCATCAACGAACTGGTCGCGGCCCTGGCCCATGTGGGCAACGAAATGCCCGGCGGCACCCGCGTCATCATCGGCGACCTCAGCCGGCCGCAGGGCCGCCCGCTCTCGCCCCACCTCAGCCACCAGTCCGGCCGGGATGTCGATATGGGCTACTACCTCCGCGGCGTAGGTCCTCAGCGCCAGTTCTCCGGCGCCTCTCGCGCAACCCTCGACCTCGCCCGGCAGTGGGCCCAGATACGCTTCCTCCTCGAGCGCGGCACCGTCGAGCGCATGTTTATCGACTACTCCCTGCAGATTCCGCTCGTGCAGTATGCCCGCCGCATCGGCGAAGACCCCGCGTATCTTGCTCAGGTCTTCGAGTATGGCGGCGAGGGCAAAATCATCACCCACTCGCCCGGCCACCGCGACCACATCCACATCCGCTTCCGCTGCGATGAGTGGGACAAGGCCTGCCAGAAGCATGAAGAGACGCCGGCGCTCAAGCCGCCGCCGATTGTGCAACGGGTCTCTGCCGTCGAGAGCGGCCGGAACTAACGGGCCAGCTTCGCCGCCTTCTCGAGCAGGCTCTTGGCCGAGATGACGCCGGTGAACCAGAGCAGGTTGGGGTGCTCGAGGGGCGCCTCTTTGTCTGCCGCCAACCGCTTGCTCACGCAGACGATGAGGTCGTGCGGCGCCCGCTTTCCGAGCGAGGCGAGCCGCCGCTCGAGCGAGCTCCGCCGCCAGTAGCCGATGACCTCCACGCCCACGCGGCGCCCGCTGCTCCGCTCCGTGAGGAGCAGGTCGGGGACCACCACGGTCTGGCCGTCCAGCACCAGCAGGTCGGGCTCGCGCGACAGCTCCCAGCCGCTCGTCTTGGCCTCCAGCTGCGCCGCCAGATGGTTGACCTCCTCCGAGACCCAGGCCCCCTTCAGTCGCCGCGGCGCCTCGAGCGGGTCTTTGTTCGAAAGCTGCACCTTGGCCGACGGCTTGCCCGGCTCCCGGAGCTCCGCTGAGAGGCTCCACTCTCCGAGGCCGACAATGACGGCGAGCGCCTTGGAGAGCTCCATGCCGTAGCGGGTCGAGGTGGCGAAGATTGAGGCCGGCCCATCGAGCAGGAGCCAGACGGCGCCATCGGGCAGCAGCTTGGCTGTGAAGATAAGCTGATGGAAGGCAAGCGCCCGCAGCAGCGCCCGCAGCTCCGACGGGTGGCGGGGCCGGAAGGTGAGCTCCATCGCGCCGGCCCGCAGCAGCGCCCCGCGCGCAGAAGCCAGATTGTACTCGGTCAGCAGCTCGTGGGGCGTCGGCAGTTCGCAGTGGTGAAGGAGCATTGCCTCGGGGAGGTCGGCATAGAGCGCCTCGTCGATGGCCTCGGCCGTGATACCGAGCTCCTCTGCGAGCGCGCCGAGGAGGTCGCCGCGGAAGCGGGTGCCGGGCACGCCTGGGACGGTCGAGACGGGATCGCCCGAGGCCGATACCTCAAAGAGCCGCCGCCGGAGCTCCACCGGATCGGCCGGAGCCTGGACGAGCCAGTCCGAGCGGTCGTCGAGCAGCTTCGCTAGCCCGCGCGTCAGCTTCTGCGAGGCCTCGTCGCCCACCAGCTCGTCGATGGCCGCATCGAGCTCGGCACGCGGCCGTCCGAGCTGCGCGGCGAAGAGATCGATCAGCACCTTGGCCCGCTCCAGCAGGTTGGCCTTCGCCGGGTCCACAAACTTGGGACGGGCGATGCCGTTCCGGCGCGTCATCATCAGCAGGTCACCGGAAAGCATCGTGCTCCTTCCGCCGCTCGGCGACCTGCTCCTCGATGGTGTCGCGGGTGATGATCTCGTAGAGCACGGCCTGCTTACCCTCCCGCTTTCGGAGTATGCGGCCTAGGCGCTGCACCTGCTCCCGCTGCGTCGCCGAGCCGGAGAGGACGATTGCGACGCCGGCATCGGGGACGTCGACCCCCTCGTTGAGTACCCTGGAGGTGACCACGGTCCGGTATTCGCCGCTGCGGAACCGGGCGAGGATCTCGGCCCGCTCCCGCGCCCCGGTGCGATGGGTGATGGAGGGGAGGAGCAGCCGTCGCGAGAGCTCGAAGACGGTGGCGTTGTCGTGGGTGAAGATGATGGAGCGGTCGGCGCGGTGGAGCTGCAGGAGCTGCTCAACGACCGCGAGTTTGCCGCTGGAGGCGAGCGCGAGCCGCCGCTGTTCGCGGTAGGCAGCGAAGGCGGCGCGGCCGTCGGGGGTGCGGGAGGAGAGGGCGATGAAGCGGGCCCAGCCGCCGGGCGATCCCATGCTGATCCGGTTCTGCCGCACGAAGTC
>CANKLS010000013.1 GCA_947483645.1 Bradymonadales bacterium
ATCAAAGAGGGCACGCTCTCGGAGTGGGACCTCTTCCCCTGCAACTTCTGCATGAAGCTCTTCAAGAAGCCCTACTGGACCGACGAGGGTCGCGGCGGTGTAGAGGCCAAGCGCGAGCGCTGGCGCGGCAAGTGGGCGGTCGATGCAGAGAAGGTGACCGGCTGCGGCGGTGGCCCGAAGAAGATTGCCTAGCCTCCTTCAGGAGGTGGCAGCGGCGCCTGCTCTGGTAGCAGAGGTGGTGCTGCTGCGGGGCCTGCTTCCTGTTGCCCTCGAGAGGCTCCCCATGGACCGCCTCTTCCGCGGTCTGACGCCCGCGACGGCCCGCTTTGCGGGGCGCAGCGAGGCCGAGGCGTTGGAGGCGGTAGAGCGGGCGACCGAACTCGTGCTGCGGCGCGTGCGGGTCACGCGGACAACCTGCCTGCTGCGGAGCCTGATCCGGTATCGCTGCCTGCGCGAGCGGGGCGTGGAGGTGGTCTTCAAGATGGGGCTCCGCGAGCGCGAAGGCGTGATGGAGGGGCATGCTTGGATTGAACTTCGGGGGCAACCTGTGCTTGAGAGGGAGTCCACCGACTATCAGGTGACCTTCGTCTATCCACCCTCTGCCGCGTGAGTCTGCCTTGGATCTCGAAACCACCCGCATCACCCCCAGCGCCCGCGTCATCCTCACCGAGATGCCCGACGGAAAGGGGGTGCTGCTCGATATGGACACGAAGTTTTACTACGAGCTGAATGTGACCGGCGTCTTCATCTGGAAGCGGTTCGGCGGTCGCTCGAAGTTGGCGTCAGAACTCGTCGCAGCGCTGGTCGAGGAGTTCGAGGTAACGGGCGCAGTTGCGGCGGAAGACCTCGCGGAGATGGTCGCGTCGCTGGCTGCAGACAAGCTGGTCGTCGTCGCGCTGGCCTAGCGCGGGCGGTTCGCTTCGGCGGTGAGCAGGTCGATGATGCAGTCCGGCCGCTCAAGCGCGTCGAGGCCCAGCAGGAGCTCGTAGGAGCGTCCATGGGAGACGAGGGCGAGCAGGGCCGCGAGGTGTTCTTCGGCATTTGCGAGGCCGTCGACTGCGACAAGCGCGGAGGCGGTCATGAGGTTGCCGAGCGCGTCTGTTGACGCGAGCGGCTCGAGGCGGGTTGCGGGCTCGCCCGTGATGCGTGGGAAGAGGAGCCAGTCGGGGTAGCTGAGCGAGGCGCGGATTGCGCCAGGGAAGAGCAGGGCGGCCGGGTAGCTGCTCTTGCCGCTCTCGGCGGCTGTCGGGTTGGGGTGGCGCGCGGTGAGTCCGGCGAAGGCCTGCGCGGTCTTTGGCGAGAGGTTGAGGGGCTTGGGGAGTCCCCAAATGCAGCGGCCTGCGGGGTCGATGTAGAGGGTGTCGTCGCCCGCCAGCAGGCCGCCGCGCCGGAGCAAGGAGAGGGTGGTTGTGGTCTTTCCGTGCGCCGCGTCGCCGGCGACGAGGAGGGTGCCGAGGCCATCGAGCGCGACGAGGCCGGCGTGGAGGTGGAAGCGGCGGCAGAGGCGGAGCGCGACGGCGAGCGCGATGAGGAGGGTGGCGCTGCTGAAGGTGTGGCCGTCGTCGAGCGAGTCGGGGTGGACCTCGCCGTTCAGTTCGCTGCCGTCTCCTGAGAGGGAGAGCAGGCTGGCGCCGTCCCAGAGGAGGATGCGGTCATTGGCGGCAAAGACGCGGGTGCGACCGTGGAAGAAGAGGGGTCGATGGCCTGCATCGGGGAGCGGCGCAGGCGGCCCACCGGCATGCCGGAGCGAGACGCGTAGCGTGGCGGTTGGCGCGGCATCCGTTTCGCCGAGGCAGTCGAGGATGGCAGAGAGGGGGTCGGAGTCGGGCCACGGGCGCCAGACGATGTCGATACCCGCGAGCTGTGCGCGACGCAGGCCGCTCATCGGGCGCCTGTGAAGGGCCGGAAGGGGAGCATGGCGAGCCGCTTGAGCAGGAGGCGTTTGCGGCCTGCTGCGAGCGCCTCGTCGCCGTAGTGGTAGGCGAGGTAGTCGTCGCTCGGCAGCAGCTTGCGGAGGAGCATCTGGGGCTGGTGCAGGGCGTCGTGTGCGACCCGTCGCAGCAGCAGTCGCTGGAAGATGGACTGGTCCCAGAGCCGCTGCGCGTGGGGTCCCGGGAGGACGAGTCGCGTGAGCGTGGCAGCGGCCGGTGGCGCCGCGCTGGCGTGGAGCGCTACGAGTCCTTTGGTGAGTCGGAGCGGGAGGGATGTTTGAGCCGGAACGTCGGTGTCGCTGAGCCAACCGGCACGGTGGAGCCGGAGCGCATCGGCAAGGTGGCGGGCGAGGATGCGCCAGTCGCCGTGATGCTGCACGAAGGCGTGAATGCAGAGGTGTCGGGTGAGCTCTTCGCGCGGCAGGAGCGGGATGAGGAGGCCGTCTCGCTCGTTGGTAATGCGGCTCTCCCACAGCCGGTCGAAGTCTGCGGCAGGCTGCTCGGACTCCGGGAGCATGCGGTGGAGCTCGATGGAGAGTCCGTCGGTGCTCTCATGGACGGCGGGGTGGATTTTGTCGGCGGCCTGGGAGGCGACATAGTCGGCGTAGGAGGTGCCATCGACGAAGGGGACCTCGGTGCCGGCGGACTGGAGCGGGTAGCCGGCGGCGAGGAGGGCGGCGGAGGCAGCGGCGAGGTCGTCGGGGTGGAAGAGGAGGTCGATGTCGTCGAGGTGGCGTGCGCCGATCTGCTCGTAGGTTGTGAGGAGGAGGTCGCAGCCCTTGAGGGCGAAGAAGCGGAGGCCGGCATCTTGCAGCGCGGCGGTGATGAGGCCCAGGTGATGGAGGATCCAGCCGTTGCGGGCAGTGGTCTCGAAGAGGCAGGTCTCGGCCCATTCAGCCCAGTCTGGAGGCAGATGGGCAGCGCTGGCGTGGAGGGAGGCGGCGGCGGCCGGAGCGACAGCATGGGCGGCGGCCAGGGTGGCGAAGGTGTCGAGGTCGGCGTTCCGGAGCAGCGACTGGAGCTGCGTCGCGTCGACGGGGCCCGGCGCGAGGGTCTGGAGCAGCAGGCTTCGTGTCGGACAGGTGGTCATGGGGCTCCGCGAACGCTCCCCTTGGCGTAATGCGTAACAGGTTGATGCTGCAAGCATCGCAAGCGGTTGTCGGGGCTGTGAAGAAGGCTTAGAGCCTGCATCGCAGTCGCCGGAACAGGAGCAGCGGATGAAGGATTTGGAGCAGCGGGTGGCTCGGATCAGGGCACTCGAGCAGAATGTGCTGAAGGTGTTCGAGGGCAAAGAGGCGGTGGTACGCAAGGCGGTTATCTGCCTGCTGGCCGGAGGGCATCTGCTGGTGGAGGATGTGCCCGGCGTTGGCAAGACGCTGCTGGCGCAGGCGCTCGCGATCTCGGTCGGCCTCAAGTTTTCGCGCATCCAGTTCACGAGCGATCTGCTTCCGACCGACATCCTCGGCGTCACCGTCTTTGACCAGAAGAGCGGAGAGTTTCGCTTCAAGCCTGGTCCGATTTTTGCCAACCTGGTGCTGGCAGATGAGATCAACCGGACCGCGCCCCGCACGCAGTCGAGCCTGCTGGAGGCGATGGCGGAGCGGCGTGTTTCGACCGACGATGTGACGCGGGATCTGCCCTCGCCTTTCTGGGTGATCGCGACGCAGAATCCGCTCGAGTCGCACGGCACCTATCCGCTGCCGGAATCGCAGCTCGACCGGTTCCTGATGCGGGTCACGGTGGGCTATCCGCCGACCTCCGTGGAGCGGGCGCTGCTGCTCGCGAGGACCTCGTCGGATCCGACGCTCCGCATCGGCGCGGTGGTGAGTGCAGAGCAGCTCGCTGACCTGATGGCAGCGGTGGACGAGGTTCGGTTCGATGACTCGCTGGCCGACTACCTGCTTGCGATCGTGCAGGCGACGCGGACGAGCGCGCGGCTCTCCGTGGGTGTCTCGACGCGCGGCGCGCTGGCGCTGACGCGCGCGGCGAAGGCCGCAGCGCTGGTTGCCGGAAGGGCACATGTTCTGCCGTCGGACATCAAGGAGCTGTGCGGTCCGGTGCTGTCGCATCGTGTGTCGATGGGCACCGGCGAGTCGGTGGTGGGTTCGAGCCGTGCGGCCGCCGAGGCGGTGGTTGCGGAGCTGGTGTCGCGCATCGAAGTGCCGCTCTAGCGGCCGGTTCAGGCAGCAGGGTTGAACCATGGCCACACGCCTTCGCAAACTGATGCGCGCGCCGCGCAAACTCACCTTTACCCGCGAGGGAAAGTGGTTTGTCGGCATGACGATCATGGTCGGTTTCGGCGCTGTGAACACGAGCAACAACCTGCTCTTTTTGCTGCTGGGTATGATGCTCGGGCTCATCATTGTGAGCGGCATTCTGAGTGAGTGGGTCTTGCAGAAGGTGGAGGTGACCCGGCTCGGTTCGGGTGACCTCTATGCTGGCGCGGAGAGCTCGCTCACCTACACACTGACAAACCGGAAGGCCTTCCTGGCCTCGTATGGTCTGGTTGTGGTGGAGCACGAGGAGCGTGAGAGCCGCGGGCGTCGGCGGCGGGCGCTGGGGCTGCCAAGCGAGCCACCGCGGGGTGCGAAGGAGCGGGAGGCGGAGGGCGATCCGGGGAGTCCGCGGGCGCTCGCGATTCGGGTTGCCGCTGAGGCGAGTAGCGTGGCGGTTGCGCAGTATCGCTTTCCCCGCCGCGGCATCTACCGGTTCGACGGATACGACCTGACGACCCGCTTTCCCTTCGGCTTCTTTGAGAAGTCGCTGCCGGTGTTCGCGGGCCATGAGCTGCTCGTCTTTCCCGCGATCACCGCGCAGCTGCCTGCGATCGGAGAGGGTACGCAGACACAGGGCGATCTGGTTCGGCAGGCGGAGGGGCGCGGCGGCGACTTCCTGGGGCTCCGCGCCTACCGGGAGGGCGACGACCCCCGCCAGATTCACTGGAAGGTCTCGGCCCGCAAGAACGCGCTGGTGACGCGACTGCACGAGCGGGAAGATGCCGACGCGGTGGCCATCCACTTCTACAGCCATCTGCCGGCGGGCGAGGTTGCGGCGGTGGTGGAGCAGGCGTTTGAGCAGGCGGTGGAGGTGACGGCGTCGCTCTGCGCGCAGTATGTGCGGTCGAACAAGCAGTTCTCGCTCCACACGCTGTCGGGCGGGGTGACGGAGGGCGGTGGCCCTGGCCATCTGCTGGCCTGTCTGCGCCACCTGGCGATGCTGGAGGCGGTGCGGGGCGATGCGCCTCTGCAGATGGAGCTGTCGCGCCGCGGGAGCCGGCTGCTCGTTGCGCCTGCGTGGACGCCGGCGTCGGTTCTGGGGCAGTTCGAGCGGGTGGTGCCGGTGGAGGCTGCCACATGAGCACGCTCCATCTCCGCAAACTGCTGGTCTATGCGATGAACCTCATCGCCTTCGGGACGCTGCACCTGTCGGGCGAGATGAACGTGGTGGTGCTGGTGCTGTTCTACGCAGGGCTGGCGGTGAGCTGGTTCTGGGAGCCACCCCGCATGTTGCTGGAGCGGTGGCGGCTGCCGTGGACAGTGGCGACGCTCGCCTGCTTTGTCTTCTCGCTTGCAGATGTCTTTGTCTGGAAGGAGTTCTTCCTCATCAGCGCATTGAACTTCGTGCTCTTCCTGCAGGTGAGCAAGCTGTTCCAGCGGGAGGCGCACAAGGACTACACGCAGAGCATGGCGCTGAGCCTGCTGGTCATGACCTCGGGCGCAGCGCTCAACGAGAACCTCTCCTACGGCGTGCTGTTCGCGCTCTTTGTGTTTGCGACCACGCCCTCGCTGGTGGTGCAGCATCTGGTGGAGGAGACGGACAGGAACCGGCTTCCGGAGGGTCGTGGGCTGCGGCTCGAGCGACCGGTCTTGTGGGTGACGCTGGGTCTTGCTGCGCTTGTGTTTGCGGGCGCTGCGACCTTCTTCTTCGTCTTCCCGCGGCTCGGCTTTGGCTTCTTTGCGAAGCAGAGCCGGCGAGGCGTCGCGACGGCCGGGTTCGGCGAGAAGGTAGAACTCGGTGAGGGTGGCAGCATCGGCGACAATCAGGAGATTGTCATGCGGGTGAAGTTCCCCACGCCGCCAGCCGAAGGCGAGGTTGCGAGCATGCACTGGCGTGGGCTTTCGCTGAACGAATACGATGGCCGAGCCTGGCGCGATGACCACAATGCCCCGCGTGAGGTGCTGCGCTTCGACCAAGGCTACGGCATCGGGTATCAGGGTGGCTGGCCCGAGACGGTGGCTGGGACGAGGGCGGCAGAGGTCTATCTGGAGCCGATGCCGTCGCGGGTGCTCTTTGCGCCCGGTCAGATCGCGGGCATCGAATTGACGCTCAACAGCGCCGACATCCCGGACTCGGTGATGGGGCGGAGGCTGGTGGCAGACAGCTCCGGACAGGTGGTCTATGAGGCGCGCAAGGAGCTGGGGGTTCGCTATCTTGCCCGCTATCGGCCGCTGCCGCGGGGTGAAGGTGTCGAACCAGGGCTGCGCTGGGCGGCAGGCGTGACCGACATCGCCCACCTGACCGCCGGCATGGCGGCGTTTGCGCAGTCTCCTGATGCGGCCTCCCTGCCGCGTCAGCGCGAGGCCCGCGACGCTGCTGTGCGTGACTATCTGCGGCGCTGGAATGAACTCGCGGGCAGCCTTCCCGTGCCGCCTCCGACACCTGCTGCAATCGAGCTTGTGCGTCATGCGCGGCTGCACCAGTTGTCGCTCGAAGATGCCGCCGTTGCGGGGACCTGGTCCGACAGCTGGTGGACGCTGGCAGCGCAGTATTCCGCGGTTTCTGAGGGGACACTTTCTGCGCGGACAGTGGCGCTCACGGATGAGCTCCGCAGGCGGTCGCCCGACCCCGCTGACTACGCCCGGGCGCTGGAGCGGGAGCTCAAGACACGGCGCTACACGCTGGAGATGGAGCAGGCGGACAAGGGCGAGAATGTGCTCGACTCGTTCCTCTTCGAGTGGCGGGCCGGCCACTGTGAATACTTCGCGACGGCGATGACGATGATGCTCCGTCAGCAGGGGATTCCTGCGCGCATCGTCAACGGGTTTCTTGGTGCCGACTACAACTCGGTGGGGGAGTACTGGGCGGTGCGGCAGAACTATGCCCACTCCTGGGTGGAGGCCTACTTCCCGGGCCGCGGCTGGGTGATGTTTGATCCGACGCCGGGCGGGCCGAACGTGCAGATGCCGGGGGCGTCGATCTGGTCGACGCTTCAGATGGGTCTCGACACGGCGCGGCTCGCCTGGTTCCGCTGGGTGGTCGAGTATGACTTCGAGAAGCAGGCGTCGATCTTGCGCGATGCCTTCACGCAGACGCAGTCGTCGCAGGGAGCAGACCCGGTGCGGTTCTCGGATGCTGCGCGGGAGCTCTTCTGGACCATCCTTCGGCGTACGAAGGCCACCTTCTGGGAGGCTGTACTGGCGGCTGTTGCGACGCTCCTGTTTCGGCTCCGGACGAAGCGGCGGCAGGTCTGGTCCGGTCCGGACTGGGCCATCGGAACGGCCTGGCTGTTGCTGTCGGCAGGCGTGATTCAGATGGCGTGGCCGACGGGCTGGAGCGGTGGCGCAGTTGCGCTGGGCGTGGGTGTGCCGCTTGCGGGCACGGCCGTTGCCTTCTGGCTGCGGCGGGCGCTGCTGGGAAGCGACGAACCGGAGCAGCGGCGCAGCCGGCCGCGGCGTCAGCTCGAGGTTTCGGGGCTCTACCTGCGGCTGCTGCAGGAGTTGGAGCGGCGGACAGGCACGCTGGAGGTAGACCTGACGAGCCGCGGCTTCTTGGAGCGCTCATCTCGCTACCCTGCGGAGGTGGTAGCGGAGCTGACGGCCTTTGTGGCGGTCTACGAGCAGGTCCGATTTGGCGGCGAGCTGCTCGGACCGGCGGAGGTCTCAGGGTGGCGTCGTCGGGTGAAGAGGGCGGTCAAGGCGATGCGGCGGGCTCCGCCGTGGGAGCAACCCCCAGCGCCGAAGTCCTAGCGGACGGCGACCGTCTTGATCGCGAGGATGAGGGTGCCGCCGTTGAAGGGCATGCCGCCCACATAGAAGACGCCCTGGTCGGTCGAGGTGGTGTCTGCGCTGCCGCCCGGCATCGCCATGCGGAGTTTGAACTTGCCGCCCTCCGCGCCCATGAGGGTGAGGCCGAGCGAGCTGTCGGGGATGGGGAGCGCGAAGGTTCCCTGCTGGCCGGTCTGGAGCGTCTGGCGGCTGGCCGAGAGTTGGCGGAAGCCCTTGAACTGGGGGAACTGCTTTGCGAGCTGGCCGGCGTTGGCGGCGAGTGCCTGATCGGCAGGCGCGGCGGCCGCGGAGGCGAGGATGATCTTTACCTCCACGGCGACGGCCGCGCGGGCAGGCGCAGCGGCGGCGGGCTTTGCGTCGGCGGCATAGGCGGCCGGTGCTGCGAGAGCCAGGAGCGAGGCGGTAAGGAGCAGTGCGAGGGGGCGTTTCATGGTGACTAGTCCGTGCGAACGGGGAGGGCAGGCGAGGCGCCGGAGCCTGCGAGGGTTGGGTCTGTGGAGGCGGGTCCGGCGCCTTTGGGCGCCGTGGCGAGCGTGCCGTTGGGCTGCAGCCAGATGACGGTCGCGGTGTCGTCGGCCTGGGAGCCCTGAGTGACGCTCGCGGTAAAGCCGGAGGTCGGGGTCAGGCGGTCCACGCTGGGCGCCTGGACGTAGTAGTTGTTGATGATGGTGGTCTTCGCCGGGTCGGTCTGTGCGCTCTCGGGCGCTGCGGGCGAGATCCGGTTGGAGAGCGTCACGGCGAGGAGCGCGGCGGCCACGGCCACGGCGCCGGTGAAGGCCCAGCCGGAGCCCCAGCTGCGGAGCCGGTCGAGGAAGGAGTCGCTGGAGGTCGCTGCTGCGGCGACACGCTCGCGCTGCTGGTTCTGTTCGGCCACGCCGGCCATGATGCGTGCAAGCAGGGCAGGGTCTGCGGGCTCTTCGCACTCGCGGCGGAAGCCGGCGGTGAGCAGTGCGGAGGTCGCCTCCTCGAGTTCGGTACGCGCCTCGATCTCCGCCATGATGCGGGCGTGGATGGCAGCGTCGCCAAGCCCTTCGCGGTCGATGTGGCTGGGGAGGGCGAGCGTGTCGTGCAGGAACTCGAGGTCTGCGAGGTAGCGCTTTGCGTCGGGGTTGGCCTCGAGGAGGGCGCGGGCCTCTGCGGCCTCTACGCCGCGGGTCTCGCGGTCGTGGTGCTTGTCGAGGAGGAGAGCTTGTTCACGGGTCAGCATGTTGGAACCACGATGAGCAAAGAATAAGGAGAAACGAGGTAAAATCCGGACGGAGAGAGCATCGCGCTATTCACCGGAGGTGGGATTCTTCTTCTCATAGAAGGAGCGGAGCTCGAACTGCATCGCCTTACGAGCGTGGAAGAGGCGGCTCATGACGGTGCCTTGGGGGATATCGAGCACCGTCGCGATCTCCAGATAGCTGAGCCCCTGGTGGTGGTAGAGCAGCAGGATTTCGCGTTGCTGCACCTTCATCTGGTCGAGCGCGTCGTAGACCTTCTCGGCGGTCTCCTTGTTCTCGAGCACCTTGAGCGCGCTCATGCCGGCGGTGGCGCTGAGGTAGTCGGACTGGTCGTCGGTCACATGCTCGAAGGCGTTGCCCGGCTCGGTGGTGTCGGTGGGGATGAACCGGTTGGACTTGCGCAGCAGGTCGATGCAGAGGTTGCGCGCGATGCGGATGGTCCAGGCGATGAAGGAGGTGTCGCCGCGGAAGGTGGCGATGTTCTGCCAGACCTTGAGGAAGGTCTGCTGGGTGAGGTCGTCGGCGTCGGCGGTGTTCCGGACCATGCGGATGCAGAAGGCGCGCACCCGCGACTGGTAGGCTGTGACGACCTGGGCGAAGGCTGCGTTGCCGCGCTTTCCACCCTCGACGCTTTCGGCGATCAGCTTTCTGATACGTGCTTCTTCTTCGGGGTTTGCCATGGGCTGACTCGTCGTGCGGGTAGGTTAGAGAGTTGGATGAGCGTGCGCGTTTTCGGCCTGCGCAGCGTCGGGGTCGGACCAGCGGACCTCCGTGACGACCTCGTCGACGCTGTGATGGTGCTCGAGGATGTGCTTGACCTGCTCGAGCAGCGCGTTGGGCTCGGTGCCTCGTAGAGCATCGATGCGGACCGTCGCGGCGCGCTGTGTGGTCGACCGTGCCCAGAGGCGCAGCTGCGTGAGTTTTGCTGGCGCTACAGCCGTGGCGAGTTCGTGGCGGATCGCCTCGGCGTTCAGCTCTTCCGGGATCGCGTCGAGGCTGATGGCGATGGCTTCTCGGAGCGGATGCCAGACGCTCCGGATGACAGCGGCGGCGACGAGCAGGGTGACGGCGGGGTCGATCCAGTTCTCGCCCGTGAAGTAGACGAGGATGGCACTGACGAGCACGCCTGCAGAGATGCCTGCGTCGGCCAAGAGGTGGAGGACAATGGCCCGGGCGCCAACGTCACGCGCCTGGTGGCGGAAGAAGGGGACTGCAGAGAAGAAGTTCACCGCGATGCCAAGCGCAGCCGCGATCATCACGGGCGGCGCGTCGAGGACCGGCGGCTCGGCAAGTCGGCTCGAGGCCTCGTAGAGCACGACTCCGATGGCGACGAGGACCAGCGCGCAGTTGAGGATGGCAGCGTGAACGGTGACTCGTCCGAAGCCGAAGGGGAAGCGCGACGAGGCGGGCCGGCGCGAGAACCAGAGCGCCGCCCAGGAGAGCAGCAGTCCGGAGATATCGCCCAGGTTGTGAAGCGCATCTGCGACGAGGGCGGTGGAGTGCGAGCGCCAGCCGATGCTCAGCTGGATTGCCACGAGGGCAGCGTTGAGCAGCACAGACCAACGGAAGGCCTGGTCGAGCGTGCCCTGCCCGTTTTGCCCGTGCCCAAGGTGCGAATGCCCAAGGTGCGAATGCCCGTGGTGAGCATGCCCGTGTTGGGTGGCTGAGAGGCCGTTCGGCATGGAGGATAGAGCGGAGGTGGAAGGTGGTAGGATGGGTAGCGGTCGGGCCCTGTCGAGGCAATGAAATCGGCGTGCGCGTGGCTGCTGTTGGGGATTCTGCGCGTTGACGAAAGCAGCGGTGGTTCGTAGCGTTGAAGGCCAACAGGAACTCATCGGGAATTGCGTGGGACATCAGCCTGAACAGCCGCTCCGCGAGGTCATCGCAGCACTGCGCGCCGTGGTCGTCCGTCGGCGGATTGCCGAGAGCGCCGGTTGGGTAGTTGCATCCTCTGTGGCCGGTGTTTGGCTCGGCGGATGGCTGCTCGGTTTGGTTCCCGCTCGTCCGTCCGGTGAGGGCTGGTGGCTGGTGCTGCTGGCCGCTGCTGTCGCGGCGGTTGTCTCGCTGCTGCGGAGTCGTCGTGCCTTTGGCGAAGACCATGCGTTGGCGCGGCTGCTGGAGGGGGCATTCCCGCAGCTTCGGACCGACCTTCGGACCCTGCTCGACTTTGCGGCTCGTCCTCCGTCGGAGGCGGAGGGACAGGCGCTAGCGGCCTCGCTGCAGCTTCGCGTTGAAGCGGAGCTCGTTGCGGTCGCGCCGCTGGTTGAACGGGCGGCGCCGCCGGTTCGTCTTCGACCGCCTGCGTTCATGATGGCGGCGGCGATTGCACTGGTGGGGCTTTCGTTCGCGCTCTCTCCAACGCGGTTTGCGCCTGCGCTTCGTCGGATGATGGCGGGCGCTACAGAGGGCCCGCTGCCTGCGGCCTTTGCCGAGCCGCTGGTTTCGACGCTCGACCTCGTGATTGAGCCGCCGGCCCATACCGCGTTGCCGCGGCAGACGCTCGAGGGGACGAACGGTGACATCAACGCGGTGGCCGGTTCGCGCGTTACGGTGAGCGGCAGCCTGCTTGTTCCGGCCACCGAGGTCTACCTCGCGGTGACCGACGAGGCGGGCCGGCAAGAGATCGCAGCGACCGTGACGGGAGAGCGCTTTTCGGCCTCCTTCGCTGTGCTCAGTTCGGGCAACTATCGGATCGGGCTCGGGGCGCCGCAGGACGGACGCTTCGACCCGGTGGATCGACAGGTCACGGTGATTGCCGATCAGGCGCCCGTGGTCGCCTTCCTGAGGCCGGAGGGCGATCAGGAGGTGGGGGCCACCGACAAGATCAATCTGAGCGTCCATGCGACCGACGACTACGGGCTCGTGGAGGTTGCCTGGAGCTGGAAGCTCGAGGGGCAGAAAGGCGCGGCAACGCGTGAGGTGCTGCGAAGCCCCGAGAGGTCGAGCGATTACACGGAGGAGTTTGCGCTCGACCTCGGTCCGCTCGCGCTCGCCTCGGGCGATGTTTTGGTGCTTCAGGCGGAGGCCAGTGATCAGCGTGCGACGGGTGAGTCGGGGCGCGGGGTCTCGCCTGAAATCCGGCTCCGCGTGCGCTCGGATGCCGACAAGAACGAGGCCATCCTCGCCGAGAAGGAGGCGATCTTTGAGGGGCTGCTGACGCAGCTCGCGGGGCAGCTCTCGCTCAAGATGGTGACCTACGCCAAGGTGGAGGGAGCGACGGCCAGAGAGGTTCGGCTGCGCGCGGCTGCGGCGGATGTCGCGCAGGCCGGGAGGCCGCCGATGCTGCAGTCTGCGACGAAGGTGCACGACGCCTGGCCGGAGCTTCTCAACCGCTGGGATGAGATGCTGACGCTGATGAAGGATGACAAGTTGACGCCGCCGCGGGAGCGCATGCTGCTGGCCGCCGCGCGGACGCGCGTCCGAGGCGACGAACGCACGCTGCATGGGCTCCTCGATGGCGTGAGCCTCGCGATGACGGAGGGTGTTGTGGCTGACCCGGCCTTTGCCGGCGTGGCGACAGGTCAGGCCTCGATGATCGATGCGACCGAGCGGGCGGCGACGCTGTTCGACTCGCTCATCGCGTCGCAGAAGGCCGATGCGCTCGCGAGGAACATCCAGGAGCTGGCCGAGTCGCGTGAGACGCTGAAGTCGCTCTTGGAGAAGTATCGCGACACGCGCGACCCCAAGGTGCGGGAGCAGATTGATCGGGAGCTTCGTCGCCTCGCGAAGCGGATGAAAGAGCTGATGGAGCGCATCCGCGACCAGATGGAGAAGCTGCCGAAGGAGCACCTGAACATGGAGGGTCTCGATCAGGACAAGGCCTCGGAGAACCTCGAGGAGATGGCCGGCGCGCTGGAGCAGATGGAGAAGCTGCTCAACGAAGGGAAGATTGACGAGGCGCTCGCGGCCCTCGACCGCATGGGCAAGGAGATGGACTCGCTCGAGAAGGAGATGGGCGATCCGCTCGCCGGAGCCAGTTCGGACGAACTGTCGGAGCTCGACAAGACCATGGGCGAGGCGACGAAGGAGCTCGACAAGGTGGAGGCGCAGCAGCAGGCGATCGCGGAGGAGACGGCCAAGCTGATGGAGGAGATGCGGGCCGAGACCGCAAAGAAGATGGCGGGTGAGATCGCCGACAAGTTGGCGCGTGCCAAAGCGGAGGTTGCCGAGGCAAAGCGGGCGTTGGATGCGGTGGATGACAGCTCGCTCCGCTCCAGCCTCAAGGCGGAGATGGAGGAGATGGAGGCCAGGCTGCAGAAGGTGCAGTCGGCGCTCGACAATGGAGATATCAAGGAGGCCGCAGAGGCGGCGGCGGACGCGGAGTATACCTTCGAGATGGCGAAGGAGAGTCTGTCGTCGCTCAAACAGTTCGAGAAGGGGGCAGCGAAGCAGGCTGCCGGCGAGGCCGAGAAAGCCGCAGAGAAGGGCGCCGCGGGCATGGCCAAGGTAGTGTCTGAGCTCGGCGAACTGCTGGAGAAGGCAGAGAGCAGCATGGGTTCGAGCGGGAAGGCGAAGCTGGGTGATCTGGCGAAGCGTCAGGCTGGCACCGAGCAGGCGCTCCAAGGTCTCAAGCAGAAGCTCGGTGGCCTGCAGCAGAAATTCTCACTGAGCGAAGACCCCTTCGCCGAGCCGATGGCGAAGACAGAAGGGGGCATGCAGGACTCGCGGAGCGAGCTGGGTGAGGGCGCGCCGGGAGGTGCACGGGATGGGCAGCAGCGGGCGCAGGAGGGGCTCAAGTCGCTCCGTCAGCAGATGCAGTCCATGACGGGCAAGCAGCGGCAGAAGCAGCAGGGCGAAGGCGGCCGGCAGGCCTCCAACGACAAGGTTGAGGTGCCCAAGCAGGGCGAGACGGGGGGCGAGGCCTACCGCAAGCGGCTGCTCGACGCGATGCGCGAGGGCGGCCTCGATGACTACGGCGACGCCATACGGAGTTATTATGAAAGCCTCATGCAGTAGCATCTGGGGCCTGCTGCTCGCCGCGCTGCTTGCGGCGGTACCGCTGCGTGCCGCGGCGGCTGCCGAGACACCTGGCTCCGTGGAGGCGCTCATCGACCGTGGCCGATACGCTCAGGCCGACAAGGCCTTGCAGGAGCTCGAGTCGGGCGGTGCGGCGGCGGTGGAGGTGCTGCGGCTACGGGCTATCTGGCTGCATCACACGGGGCGCTACAAGGAGTCGCTGGCGGCCTACGAGGCTGCGCTTGCGGTGGCTACCGACCCCTATCTTGTCTCGGCGCTTACGAAGGACCGCGACCTGCTCCAGTCAACCATCGAGGCTACCTCGAAGCTCACGGTCTATCGGACGAGCGATGGCCACTTCGAGGTCTATCACGACGCCATCAAAGACGCCCCGCTGCTCCCCTTCCTCGATGAGACGCTCGAGGGGGCCTACTACGAGCTCGGCTACGACTTCGGCTACTGGCCGACGGAGCCGATTCGGGTGGAACTCTTCGGCCGCGCCTCGGTGCTCGCGAAGGTCTCGACGCTCTCAGCGGAGGCCATCAAGACCACCAGCACCATCGCGCTCTGCAAGTATAACAAGCTGATGGTCACCTCGCCGCGCGGTACCGCGCAGGGCTACGGCTGGCGCGACACGGTGAGCCACGAATACGTGCACTACGTTGTGGAGCAGGCGGTGGGGCACGGCATCCCTATCTGGCTGCACGAGGCGCTGGCGAAGTACCATGAGGGACGCTGGTCGGGCGGCCGTGAGCTGCCGCTGCTGCCCTCGCGGGAGGAGCTGCTGGGCAAGCGGATCGCCGAAAAGAAGATTGTGACCTTTGAGCAGATGCATCCGTCGATGGCGCTGCTTCCGAGCCAGGAAGATGCCGCAATGGCCTATGCGGAGGTCTACACGGTGCTGGAGTATCTGGTGAAGCAGCGGGGGCGGGGCGTGGTTCGCACGCTGCTGGCGGCCTTCGATCAGAGCCGGGCCGTGGAGTCTGCCGTGGCGGAGGCATCGGGCGTTGTCTTCAGCAGCTTTGTTTCCAAGTGGATGGCCTACCTCGTGGCGCGACCGCGGCTCGATGTGCCCGGCGACTTTGACGACGAAGAGGTGGAGATTGTGGGCGCGGTCGGCGACGGGTCGGGCGACGAGGGGAGCGGCTCCTTTGAGAAGGTGCTCAATGTGGAGGCACGCGACTTCCTCAAGCTCGGCGAGTTGCTGCGGGCTCGGGGCCACAACGAGGCCGCGCTGGTGGAGTATCAGAAGGCGAACCTGCTGACGGGCAACACCCAGCCCGACCTCCAGAACGCGCTGGCCAAGCTCTACATCGCCGCGAAGCAGCCGGCTGAGGCACTCGCTGCGCTCAGCGAGGTGGCACGCTGGTATCCGGGCTACTACCCGACCTACCTGCATCGCTGTCAGGCGCTGCTCGCGCTGTCGCGCGCGGCGGAGGCGGTGGAGGCCTGCGAGGATGCTGCTGGCGTGAACCCGTTCGACCCGGCGGTGATGTCGGGCCTGCGCGACGGCTATGCTGCGACAGGCCAGAAGGAGCGGTCGGCCTGGGCCGGCTCAATGGCCGCAAAGTTATGAGATGGTTGTTCTTCAAGGAGTGAGCATGGAATCGCAGACGGTACCGGTGAAGGAGCTGCTGGAGCGGGCGCAGAGCGCGCGGACGGCCATTGAGCATGAGGTCGCCAAGCGGGTCTTCGGCCAGAAGCATGTGGTGGAGCATCTGCTCATCTCGCTCTTCTCGCGCGGCCACACGCTCATGATGGGCGTGCCCGGACTCGCCAAGACGCTGCTTGTTTCGACGCTCTCCGAGGCGCTCGACCTTCGCTTCAACCGCATCCAGTTCACCCCCGACCTGATGCCTTCCGACATCACCGGCACCGACATCCTCGAGACCGATCCGGAGACGGGTGCGCGCCGCTTCCGCTTCCTGCCGGGCCCGGTCTTCTCGAACCTGCTGCTCGCCGACGAGATCAACCGGACGCCGCCCAAGACCCAGGCCGCGCTGCTCCAGGCCATGCAGGAGCGAAAGGTCTCGGCGGGTGGCAAGACCTACGAGATTGAGGCTCCCTTTCTGGTCTTCGCGACGCAGAACCCGATAGAGCAGGAGGGCACCTATCCGCTGCCCGAGGCGCAGCTGGACCGCTTCATGTTCCTCGTCGAGGTGGGCTACCCGTCGCTTGCTGACGAGCTCGAGATTGCTCGGCGGACCACGCGCGACGAGAGCGAGCCGATCCAGCGGGTGCTGAATCCGGCGCAGATTCTCGAGATCCAGCGGCTCGTCTTCGGCGCGGAGGTGGGCGAGACGGTGGCTGCGGCAGCCGTCCGGCTGGTTCGCGCAACACGGCCCGGCGACGAGAATGCCACCGCCGACATCGGCAAGTATGTCTCCTACGGCGCCGGCCCGCGTGCCACCCAGAACCTCATCCTGGGCGCCAAGGCGCGCGCCATCCTGCACGGCTTCGAGGCGCCCAGCATGGACGACCTGCGCGCCGTCGCACCGTCGGTGTTGCGCCACCGCGTGTTGCTCAACTTCCAAGCCGATGCCGACAACGTGAAGAGCACCGACATCGTCGCGGCTCTCATCGCCAAGCACCTCTGAGCGCCTGACCATGCTCCTCGGCTCCGACAGTCGCGACCGCCTCGGCAGCCTGCGTCTCCGCGCGCGCGGCGTCGTGGAGGGGGCCATGGGCGGTCAGCATCGCAACCCACATCGGGGCGCGAGCGTCGAGTTCGCCGAGTATAAGGAGTATGCGCCTGGCGACGAGATCCGGCACATCGACTGGCGGGCCTGGGGCCGCGTCGACCGCTACTTCGTCAAGCAGTTCGAGGACGAGACCAACTACCGCGCCTACCTGTTGCTCGACACCTCGGGGAGCATGGAGTTCTCACTCGAGGAGCGGCAGACCAAGCTGCAGGCCGCCTCTACGCTGCTCGCCGCTATCTCCTGGATCCTGCTGGCACAGGGCGATGCGCCGGGGCTGCTCTGCTTCGACGAGCGGCCGGGGAACTACCTGCCGCCGAGCTCCAAGCGGTCGCAGTTTGAAGAGATCTGCCGCCTCGCGGAGGGCGCCCGCGCGACCGGTCGCACCTCGGTGGAGTCGGCGCTGTCGCGCATCGCGGAGCGGGTGCAGGCGCGGTCGCTCGTCTGCCTCTTCTCCGACTTCCTGGAGCAGGGCGACGATCTGCTGCGGCTCGCCAAGGTGCTGCGCCGGAAGGGGCACGAGGTGGCCCTCTTTCATCTGCTCGACCCGGCCGAGCGCGACCTTCCTTTCGAAGGGCTGACGCTCTTCGAGGGGCTCGAGGGCGAGGAGGAGCTGCTGGCTGAGCCCGACGACCTGCGCGAGGAGTATGCGCGGCTCTTTGCGGCCCATCTTGCCCGCATCGAGCAGGGCGCGCGGGCCTCCGACCTCGAGTATCAGCGGGTCTCGACCGACGAGGATGGCATCGCAGCGGTGCGCGCCTTTGTGGCTGCGCGGCAGCGACGCAAGGGAGGCCGTTAGCCATGGGCTTCCTCCAACCGCTGCTGCTTCTGGGCCTGCTCGGTGTGGCCGTGCCGATCGCCGTCCACCTTGTGAACCGCAAGAAGGCGGTGCGCCAAAGCTTCCCCGCCATCTGGCTGCTGGCGGCGTCCAAGCGGCAGACCGCGCCGGCCTCCAAGCTCAAGCAGCGGCTGCTGCTCGCCGCCCGCATCCTCACCTTCCTCGCGCTGCCGCTTGCCTTCGCACAGCCCTTTCTGAGCGGCGAGGTCGGAGGCGCATCGTCGCGGCTCGACAGGCTCCCCAGTTCGGTCGTCATCGTGCTCGACGATAGCGCCAGCATGAGCTGGGGCCGTGATGGTAGCGCAGAGCGGTTCGCCGCGGCCGTTGATGCCGCCTCTTCGGCGATAGGCGACCTGCGCTCTTGGGATGAAGTTTCGCTCATCGTCGCCTCTTCGCCGCCACAGCTGCTGACGGGCGACCTCTCCACCAGCCACGGCACCGTGCAAAAGGCGCTCGAAGAGTACCGGCCGCGCTTTGGCGGCGGAGACCTCGCCGGCGCGCTCGAGCAGGCCAAGGCCATGCACGCCTCGAGCAAGCTCCCGCAGCATCGGACCATCCTGCTCACCGACCGCACCCAGACGCAGTGGGCCGCACCGCCGTTGGCGGAGGCGCTCCGAGGGCTCGGCGAAGTCGACCTGCCGGTGCTCGTGGAGGGTGAGGGGAGCGGCAATCTGGCGGTCGAATCGCTGACCGTGCAGCCCGCCGACGACGGTACTGCGGGCCGCTACCGGTTCGAGGCCCAGCTTCGCAGCAGCGGCAACACCGGCGCCGCAGAGAGGGAGGTTCGGCTCTTCGATGGCGCGACGCAGCTCGGCGTCTCCAAGGTCTTGCTGCCGGCCAGCGGACGGGCCACCGCGGTCTTCCAGCTCAAGGTGGAGGGCAACGAGCTTCACGACATCCGCGCGGAGGTCACCGAGCAGGTCGGGATGACGGCCGACAACAGCCGCCACCTCGCCTTTCAGCCGGGCAGGGCGCTCCGGGTGCTGCTCGTCAATGGCGACGCACGGAGCGTGACCTACGCAGACGAACTCTTCTTCCTCGAACATGCGCTCTCGGCGGGCGACGGTGCGTCGGGTGCGCTCGAGGCGGTGAGCGTGGGCGCGGAGAGCCTCGCAGGGCAGCCGCTGGAGGGCTTCGACCTGGTGGTGCTGGCCAACCTGGCGCGGCTCTCCAAAGACGACCAGCGCCGGCTCTTGGCCTTCGTTCAGGCCGGCCACGGGCTGCTCACCACGGTGGGCAACAACGCCGTGGCAGAAGAGCTGAACGCCACCTTCGGCACCCTGCTCCCCCGCCCCGTTCGGAGCGTGAAGGTGCTCTGCGAGGCGGCCGATCCCGACGCGAACCTCAAGGCTGTGCGCATCTCCTCGATTGACCGCGGCCATCCCATCTTCCGCATCTTCTCGGCGCCGGGCGGCCAGACCATCTCGAGCGCGCTGGTCTTTCGCTACATCACGCTCGAGCCTGCCGCGACCGAGGGCGCCAAGACGCTCGCCTCCTTCTCCGACGGCGCGCCCGCGCTGGTGGAGCGGAGCGAAGGCGCAGGCCGCGTGGCCATGCTGGCGACAACCGTGGACCTCGAGTGGAACGACCTCGCCATTCGGACCGCCTATCTGCCGCTCATGCGCCGCCTCGCCTCCTACCTTGCGCGCCAGTCGAGCGAGCGGCGGGTGGAGGCCGAGGTGGGGAGCGAGCAGGTCATCGATGCCGCGGCGCTCACCCCCGAGCGGCTCACCGTGGTGTCGCCGAGCGGGGCGCGGAGCGTCCTCGAGGGGCCGGATGGGCGCTACCCCTTCCGCCCGATCGAGACCGGTCTCCACCGGGTCATTGTCACGGCCGGTGGCGTCGATACGGCGGCCGATTCGCTCTCCTTCTCGGTGAATGCGCCGGCAGCGGAGTCGAACCTCCAGCAGGCCTCTGCCGATGCTGTCGCGGCGGTTGTCGCGAAGAGCGGCGAAGGGCTCGCAGGGACGGCTGCGGAGAGCGGCTCCAGCTCGCGCCGCGACCTCTGGCCCTGGCTGCTCTTTGGAGCCCTGCTGCTGGTCTACGCGGAGTCCTTCCTGCAGGTGCGGCGCCGGGTCTGGAAGCGGCTCGGCGAGAGGCTGCAGGCGGCCCGGAGCTGAGGCAAAAACGAAAGCGGCGCAGGGTCCGAAGACCGCGCGCCGCGATGCGTTCAGTCGACGGAGACTACGGGTTGAAACCGTTGTTCATCGGGGCGGCGAAGGAGGGCGCTGCGGCGGGCGCGGCGAGCTCCTCGGCGGGGTAGCCGGCGCGGGTGCCGGTCACGTTGTTGTTCGAGGAGCCCGTGCCGAAGTCATACTTCACGGTGACGAGGCCGAACATGGGGCCCGAGTTGGCGCCGCTCAGGAAGTTGGGGCCGTTGGTGATGAAGGCGGTGTTGAAGGCGGCGTCGAACTGGAGCTCGCCGTAGTTGAGGCCGAGGCCAGCCGACCAGTAGTAGGTCTGGCCCGTGGTGAGCTGGGACTTGTCGTCCACGCCGGGCGCCGGATCGGCGTCAGCCTCGCTGACATCGGCAGGAGAGGTCGCCGCGTTGCCCTCGATCTCTTCGGTCGAGAGGGTGAAGACGGTGCGCATGCCGGTGCGGAGGGTGACCCGCTCGGTGACGTTGAACTCACCGGCGACGCGGACGGAGGGGAGCATCCAGCCGTAGCGGATGGTGTTGTCGGTGCTCAGGTCGACGGCGTTGATGCCGTCGCAGATGTCGCGGTCATCCTTGTCGTCGGTGCAGGCCGAGTCGACGAAGGGGTCGATGCCGGTGCGGACGAAGCCGAGGCCAACATCGGCCGAGACGATGGCGCGGTTGGCAATCTTGTAGCGGGGACCGGCGGCGGCGTAGAGGGCGAAGGTGCTCTCGCTCTTCTCCTGCTTGACCTTGGGGACAGGGCCGAACTTGTCCTCCTCGCGGAGCTCCTGCTCAGCGTCGAGATCCGGGTCGTCGCTCGAAATGTCATCCCAGTAGTAGCGGATATCGTTCGTCATCGTGGTCGTGCTCTCGGTACCGTAGTGGAGGTTACCGGTGGCCACGAAGTCGAGCGTCTCGCTCTTGGGCATGGTGTAGCGGACGGCCGCGCCGATGCTGGGGGTGCTCGAGGTCACATCGTTGCCGATGAGGCCCTCGGCAACATCGAGCGTCTCGGTGTGGGCGCGGGCGTAGCCGAGCTCGACGGAGGCGTCGAAGCGGTCGGCGCCCTGCTGGCCGCGGTAGCCGGCGACGATGTTGGTCACGACAGCGCTCGAAGCAACCTGGTAGCCGTCGCCCCAGCTAATCTGGGTGTCCTGCGAGGTCGAACCGACGCCCGCCGAGAGGCGTACGCCGAAGTTGTTCCGGGCGTAGAGCACGTCGATGAGCTGCACCGGGGCGAGCGCAAGGTCGGGGAGCGCAGCGCCTTCGCCGGCGTTGACAACCGTGCCGTTGAGGCTGACGGTCGTGCCACCGACGTTCGCGGTCTCATCGACGTCCGCGGCGCGCTCGCCGGGGAGAGCACGGGGCGTCGGGGGCTTGAGCAGGCCGACGCGGAAGTCATCAATCGCCTGGTTGGGCGAGGTGAAGGGGTTACCGTTGTCGAAGGGGCCCGCGATCGTGTTGAAGAGCACCGCGTTGTAGTCGCCGCGGTGGGTCATGATGCCGAACACCTCTTGGTCGTTGCCGAAGAAGATGCTGCCGCTGCCCGCGCCGCCGTAGAGGCCCGCCGAGGGACGGTAGTTCGCCTCGAGGTAGAGCTTCTTGCCGAAGGCCGCCTGGGGGAAGGCATAGATGTCGTCCGAATCCTCGATCATGGCGGTGCCGCCAAGGCCGGTGCGACGCGCCGACTCCGTGGCCTGGGCCGAGGAGGCCGCGAGGGTGGTGGCGCCAACGGCCACGAGCGAAAGAAGAGACAACTGGGTACGGTTCATCGGTTCCTCTGAGATGAGGTGGGTGACCTGAAGTGGGCCACGGGTAAAGGAGGGAGACTCTCGTTGGCGGTCGTCTAGGGCGTTTCCCGATTTTTCCCAAAAACTTTCGTTGTACGCATCGCGTCAAACAGGGGTCACATTCCCACCCACTTTCCAAGCCAACCGAGGCACCAGCCCAGCAGGCCGAGGCCGAGTTGGATGCCCATCGACAGGCTTGTGAGCCCGAAGCCAACCGCAGCCATGCCGAGGTGGCGTCGGTTGCCCGTCCGGATCGCGCGTCCCCAGGCCATCACGGCGAAGACGATGGCGAGCGGCCCGAGGATGACGACCATCCAGGGAACGCAGGCGGCAACGCCCGTCATCAGCGCGAGGAAGGCGTAGGGGTTGGTCGCCGTGCTCGCCTCATCGGGCTGTTTCACATCGACGCTCAACGGTTCGCTGCCAGGGCACGTACCTCTGCGACCACCCGCTGGTTCTCGTCGGTGCCGAGCAGCGACATCAGGTCATCCGGACGGTGCCAGGGCCGGAGCAGGTCCATCTTGAGTTTGGCCACGCGCGCCGCGGCTGCGGAGATGAGCGCCTTGTCGGCGGAGCTCTTCTCTCCCAGCTTCACGAGACACTCGAAGGCCTCCTGCCAGACCTCCTCGGTCTTGCAGACGAGGAAGAGGTCCACGCCGGCGCGGAGGCCGAGCGCCATCATCTCGTCCACCTCGTAGCGATCCGCCACAGCCTTCATCTCGAGGTCGTCGGAGACGATGACCCCCTTGAAGCCCATCTGCTTGCGGAGGAGCTGCTCGAGTCCGTTCTCCGAGAAGGTGATGGGGTGGCGCGTGTCGATGGAGGGCACGAGGATGTGGGCCGTCATGATCATAGGGATTCCGCCGGCGATGAGCGAGCGGAAGGGCGGGAGCTCAATCTCGTTGAGCCGCTCAAAGTCGTGCTGCACGATCGGGAGGTCGAGGTGGCTGTCGAGCAGCGTGTCGCCATGGCCGGGGAAGTGCTTGGCGCAGGGGACGATGCCCGCTTCGAGCAGGCCCGCTGCCAGCGCACCGGCGAACTGCGCCACCACATGGGGGTCTTGCGAGAAGGCCCGGTCGCCGATGACGGTGTTCTCCGGGTTGGTCCAGACGTCGGCGTCGGGGGCGTAGTCGAGGTTGAAGCCGAGCGCCTCGAGCTCCGAGCCGAGCACCTTGCCGATGCGCATCGCAAGCCGCGGATTACCCGTCTTGCCCACCTCCAGCATGGGCGGGATGCGGGTCAGCGGCTCCTTGAGGCGCTGCACGCGGCCGCCCTCCTGGTCCACCGACACGAAGGGAAGCAGCCCTTCGCCTGCCGCCTGGTAGATCTGGTGGTTGAGGTCGGCGACCTGCGCCGGCTCGATGATGTTGCGGGCAAAGAGGATGGTGCCGCCGATGTGGCCGTCGGAGAGTGCCGAACCGACCGAGCGTGGCAGTGCGGTGCCGTCGAAGCCGACAACCAGCATCTGGCCGGCGTTGCGGGTGAGATCGTTGATCATGCGAAGCCCTGTTGAGGATCGAGGTGGTCGCGGAGACCATCGCCAAGGAAGTTGAAGCCGAGCACCGCGGTGAGGATGGCCAGCCCGGGGAAGATGGCAAGATGTGGAGCGATGAGAAAGAAACTCGCGCCCTGATCGAGCGCCGCACCCCAGCTCGGTGCGCCGTAGGGTCCGATGCCGAGGAAGGAGAGGGCCGCCTCGGCGAGCACGGCCGAACCGAGCGCGAAGGAGGTCTGCGAGAGCAGGGCGCTGGCGCAGTTGGGCAGCAGGTGCCGCAGCAGGATGCGCGACCGCGACAGCCCAAGCGCGCGCGCAGCCTCCGCGTAGCTCATGCCCCGCTGCCGCATCACCTCGGCCCGCGTGATCCGGGCAAAGCTGGCCCAGCCCGTCAGGCTCAGCGAGAGCACCACGCCCATGTAGCTCGGCTTGCCGAGCAGGAAGAGCAGGAAGATGCTGAGGAGCACGCCCGGGAAGGCGAGCGCTACATCCACGGCGCGGAGCAGCAGCCCGTCGATGAGGCCGCCCCGCTGGCCAGCCACCGCGCCGACGCCGATGCCGATGAGGGCCGAGAGAGCGACCGTTGGGATGCTCACGCCGAGCGCCACGCGGGTGCCGTGCAGCAGGAGCATGAGAAGGTCGCGTCCGCTCTCGTCTGCGCCGAAGGGGTGGCGCCATGAGGGGGTGGCGAACTGGTCTGCGAGCGAGACTTCGGATGGGTCGAAGGGCGCCACAATGGGCGCGAGCAGTGCCGCTGCGATGAGCAACAGGAAGACGCCTCCGCCGAGCCGCAGGTAGAGCGATCGTCCGCGCATGGCTAGGCGCCCTCCGAGCGCATGCGCGGGTCGACCGCGGCATGGACCAGATCGGTCAACAGGTTCGACAGTACGAAGAGCAGGGCGATGACGAGCACGCAGCCCTGCACGAGCGGGTAGTTTCGGGCAAACAGTCCATCGAGCAGGAGCGAGCCAAGACCGGGCCGAGAGAAGATTTTCTCGACGACGATGGCTCCGGCGAGCAGCCCGCCGAGCTGCAGGCCGGCGACCGAGACCACCGGCACAAGCGCAGCCCCGAGCGCATGTTTGAGCGAGAGCCGCAGCCCCGACACGCCGCGGGCTCTGGCCGCGGTGATGAAGGGGGCAGAAAGCACATCGAGCATGGAGCTCCGCGTCGTCCGCATGAGGCGGGCCGCCATGGCCGGCGCGATGGCGAGTGCGGGGAAGATGAGGTCGGTCCAACCGAGCAGTGCATCGCCCGGCGGGGGCGTGAAGCGGAGCGTCTGCGCGAAGAGCAGAAGCAGCATCGGGCCCACCCAGAAGGCCGGCAGCGAGAGGGCGATCATGCCGACGGAGAGCAGCGTCAGGTCGACCCCCGAGCCGGCGCGGCGGGCAGCCCAGACGCCCGCGCCAATGCCGACCGTGGCGGCCAGCAGGAAGGCGCTGCAGGCCAGCGCGACGGTGTAGGGAAAGACCTGCAGAATCTCGTGGGCAACGGTCTTGTCGGGGGCGTCGCAGTAGCGGCCGAGCGTGCCCGAACCGATGTCTCCGAGGAAGCCGGCGAACTGGCGATGGAGCGGCAGGTCGAGGCGGAGGCAGTGGCTGAGCGCGGCCCGGTCGGCGCTCCGGCTCTCTTCGCCAAGCATGGCCGTGACCGGGTCGCCCGGGATGAGCCGCAGCATGATGAAGACCGCCAGCAACACCGCGAACACGGAGCTCCCGAGCGCGACGAGGCGCAGGACGAGGCGTTGAAGGAGCGTGCGGTGCATCGTGGACCACGGCAGGTTGGCGGAGTGCGGCAATACCGCTATTGCGACGGCCGCGCCATTTTGCGGCGTGCGTGGGATGACCCTCATGTCCGAACCATCAGACAGCCCCAAGCCAGCGCCCATGCTCGAGACGCCGCTCAGCCGCGAGGAGCTCCTCCGGTTCGGCACGGGTGGCATGCGGGAGCTCGGCACGCAGGCGCTCGCGACCGCCATCGCCGGCGTCGTGGAGAAGGTGCTGCCGCTGGTTTCGCGGCCTCCGGGCGCCATCGGCGAGATGGACTTCCTCATGACCTGCACCCGTTGCGGGGCCTGCAGCGACGCCTGTCCGCCCCATGCCATCAAGGTGCTCGACGAGTCTGCCGGCCTTGCTGCCGGAACCCCCTTCCTCGACGTCAACACCAAGCCCTGCGTTGTCTGCCTCGACCCCCGCTGCATGAAGGCCTGCCCGACCGGCGCGCTCCAGGTCATCCCGATGCACGAGACCTCCATGGGCCTCGCCACCCTCGAGAAGGACACCTGCATCGCCTGGCTCGGCGGCAACTGCTCCCGCTGCTTCAACGCCTGCCCGCTCCGGGACGAGGCCATCGTCCGCGACGACGCAAGCCGCCCCTACATCGACCCGCGCAGCTGCATCGGCTGCGGCCTCTGCGTGACCGTCTGCCCCACATCGCCCAAGTCCATCCGGGTCGAGCTCGAGCGGAAGTGGTAGCGCCCTCCCGGCGACCCGAATTCTTCTAAATCCTTTGCCGCAGCAAAGCCTCGCAACAGCCCCAGACATGCGGTTGTGAGCTTCAACACTAACGCGGCGCGCCAACGGCCACGCTTTACAGCCTCGCATCGGCGGGGTTACCCGCCGCGGCCATCGAGTGGCCCGATCCGAGCCACCCGAAACCCACCTCGAGGCTCCGATGATCTCCTTCGACACGCTCGTCTCCCACGGATTCGGCAGCGCACACGTCTTTGTCGACCCGCGCAGCGGTCTCCGCTCCGTAATCGCCATCCACAACACCCGCCACGGCTCCGCCGTCGGCGGCTCCCGCTTTGTCTCCTACCTCTCGGATGAGGCTGCCTGGCTCGACGCCATCCGTCTTGCCCGCGGCATGGCCTACAAGGCCGCCGTCGCAGGCCTACCGCTGGGCGGCGGCAAGGCGGTTATCATGAAGCCGGCCGGTGACTTCAACCGCGAGGCCCTCTTCGAGGCCTTCGGCCGCGCTGTCGACTCGCTCGGCGGCTCCTATGTGACCTGCGAAGACTCGGGCACCGGCACCGCAGACATGGACACCGTCCGTCGGGTGACGCGCCACGCGCTCGGCAGCACCGCAGGCTCAGGCGACCCCTCGCCCCTCACCGCCTTCGGCGTCCGCCGCGGCATCGAAGCGGCCGTTGCCGCCAAACTTGGCCGTGACTCGGTCGATGGTATCCATGTCGCCATCCAGGGCGTCGGCCATGTGGGCTACTATCTTGCGAAGGAGCTCGTGGAGCGCGGCGCTCGCCTCACCGTGGCCGACGTGAACGCCGAGAACCTCGACCGCGCCGTACGCGAACTCGGTGCCACTGCGGTATCGCCCGAGGCCATCCACGCGGTCGCCTGCGATGTCTTCGCACCCTGCGCGCTCGGCGCCCCTGTGAACGACATCACGCTGCCGCAGCTCAACTGCGCCATCGTCGCCGGCGCCGCCAACAACGTGCTCGCCGAGCCCCGTCACGGGCAGGCGCTCGCCGATCGCGGTATCCTCTACGCGCCTGACTACGCCATCAACTCCGGCGGCCTCATCAACGTCGCCTTCGAGTACCGCCCCGAGGGCTACAATGCCGCCGAGGTCCAGGCCAAGGTAAGCGCGGTCTACGACACCATGGCAACCATCTTCGAGCGTTCTGCCAGCACCGGCCGCCTCCCTCATGAGGTCGCCGACGCCATGGCCGAAGAGCGCATCTACGGCTGAAGCGCCGCCCAGAACTCGGCCATGTGAGCGGGCGTCGGCGCGGTCACCGCAACCTGCCCGCCAGCATGCTCAAACTTCAGCCCCACACAGGCCAGCGCGTGCCACCTGATGGGTAGCTGCGCCACCAGCTCCGGCGCTCCCGGCGCGTTGATCCAGGCCAGGAAGAAGTCGTCGCCGAGCGCGTAGAGCTTATCGCCTACGATGGGGGTGCCCTGCAGCCAGAGGTGGGCGCGGATCTGGTGCTGCCGCCCCTGCTCAATCTCCACCTCGAGCAGCGCAAAATCGCCGCGCCGCTCTACGCAGTGAACATGGGTCCGGCAGGGCAGGGGGCCAACATCCATTTTGATGCTCACCACGCTCGTGCCCATCATGCCGAGCGGCGTGTCGATGGTCGCCCTTGCACCGGACTGCCAGTGGCTCGCCCTGTCCTCCACGATGGCCTGGTAGCGCTTCTCTGCCGCCGACTCGGCGAACCGCATGCGGAGGTCGCGGATGGCGTCAAAGCCACGACCGCAGGCAACGCAGCCGGCGGTCTCTCGGTCGAGCCGGTGGGCAGCTTCGACGCGATCTGCCGGCCACTGGCGGGTCACATAGGCCTCCACGGTGCGCGTCGACTCGTTGGCCGTCCGATGGATGAGCATGCCGGGCGGCTTGTTGAGCACGATGGCTGCGCCGTCGTCGTGCAGCACGGTTACCTCGTCCAACGAGGGCGTGGCCGGGTCGGCGAACTCGAGGCGCGGGATGCGAATCACCTGGGCGGCGCGCACAGTGGCCCCCTGTTTGGTCACCCAGCGCTCATCGAGCCAGAGCCCATGCTTGACGATGTTCGCCGCCTGCGCTCGGCTCGCGCGATGCATCTTCTCTGCCAGGTAGCGGTCGATGCGCCAGCCGTGGTAGTTGCGCTCCACCTCGAAGCGCTCCTCCCACGGGATGCCCGGCCCGGCCGTCCGCCCGATCCGCGCTTCGATGACCTCCTCCTCCAGCCCCTCGGAGCCTTCGTGGAGTTCCAGCCCCTCGCGTCGACCGTGACCGACAACTTCTTCTACCTTCTTCATCATGGAGGAGATGCCATCTTGGTCGATCCCGTGGACGCGGGCGTTGCTATCAGAGCGGTCCGGCAACTCAACCCCGCGCGGGTCCGGATTCTGGTGACCCATGGCCACCCCGACCACAT
>CANKLS010000014.1 GCA_947483645.1 Bradymonadales bacterium
CCAGGTCATCTCGCTCTCCATCATCGCGCTGGGCCTCTGGTGGTTCCGCCGCCCCGCTACGAAGGCCGACGCATCGCCTTGAGCCGGTCGAGGTTGGTCCGGAAGCTCCGTTCGCCCGACTCCAGCGGCGGTGTCTCCAGCATGGCCGGCGTGGCCGCAAAAGCGGGGTGATTGACGAGGTGGGCAAAGGCCTCCGCCGCGATGCCGCCTACGCCAATCTGGTCGTGCCGGTCTTTGCGGTTGCCTAGCCCGCCCATCGAGCCGTTGAGGTGGAAGGCGGCGACCTTGTCCCAGCCGACCGTCTGCTTGAGCTGCTGGAGCATCTCTTCGCAGGCCTCTGCAGAGCCGAGGTCGTAGCCGCCCGCGAAGGCGTGGCAGGTGTCGATGCAGACGGCGATCCGGTCGGGGTAGCGCGACGCACCGATGATGTCGCGCAGGTGCTCAAACCGGTAGCCGATGTTGGAGCCTTGGCCTGCCGTGTTCTCGATGACGACCATGGTGTTGACCGCACCCGAGGCCTCAAGACACCGGTCCACGGTCGCCGCCACTTCGACGCAGCCCCAACTCTCGCTCTGCTCTTTGACCGCGCCAGGATGGGTGTTGAGCCAGCGGATGCCGAGCTGCTCGCTGCGCACGATCTCGTCGGTGAAGGCCGCAACGCTCTTTACCCGGTTTTCTTCGTCCGGCGCGCAGAGGTTGATGAGGTAGCTGGTGTGAATCATCACCTCGTTCGGGCCGATGTCGGAGAGGGCCCAGGCGGCCTTCCAGCCATCGATGTCGGCCTGCGCGAGGGGCTTGGCTGCCCACTGACGCGAGCTCCGGGTGAAGATCTGCAACGACTCCGCGCCATCCTCTTTCGCCAGCTCGAACGCTGTCGCGAGGGCGCCCGCACCACTCTCGTGCGCACCGAGCCTCACGCCACGCTCGCGGCCGCAAGGTCGAGGGCACGGGTCAGGTCGGCCAGCAGGTCGTCAGCGTCTTCGATGCCGACAGAGAGCCGGATGAGGCCGTCGCTGATGCCGAGCTGCGCACGGATGTCGGCAGGGATCGAGGCATGCGTCATCACGGCCGGGTGCTCGATGAGCGACTCGACGCCGCCGAGCGACTCGGCAAGCGCGAAGAGCCGGGTCTGCTCGAGCAGGGTGGTGGCCGCCTTGAGACCGCCCCGCATCACGCAGGTGATCATGCCGCCGCCGCCTGTCATCTGACGCTTCGCCAGTTCGTACTGCGGGTGAGACGGCGAGAAGGGCCAGGTGACCGTCTCCACCGCGGGATGGGCCTCCAAGAGCGCCACCACCTTCTCGGCGTTGGCGGCGTGCTGGCGCATGCGCACACCCAGCGTCTTGATGCCGCGGAGCACGAGGAAACAGTCCATGGGGCCGGGGATGGCGCCGATGGAGTTCTGCAGGAAGTGGAGCTGCTGCGCGAGGCCGTCGTCGCGGGTGACGGCGATGCCGCCGATCACGTCGGAGTGGCCGTTGATGAACTTGGTCGTGGAGTGGACGACGATGTCGGCGCCATGGTCGAGCGGCGTCTGGAAGATGGGCGACATGAAGGTGTTGTCCACCACCACAAGCGCGCCGGCCGCATGGGCAATCTCGGAGAGCGCCGCGATGTCGACCAGCTTGAGCATTGGGTTGGTCGGCGTCTCGAGCCAGAGCATCTTCGTGTTCGGGCGGAGGTGCTGCCGCAGCGATGCAGGGTCGGAGAGGTCGGCGAAGGTGAACTCCACGCCGAAGCGGGCGAGCACCTTGGTGAAGAGCCGGTAGGTGCCGCCGTAGAGGTCGTCACAGGCCACCACATGGTCACCCGCGCTGAGGAGGTGGAGTACGGCGTCTGTCGTCGCGCAGCCCGAGGCAAAGGCGATGCCGTGCTTGCCGTTCTCAACCGCAGCGATGCAGGCCTCGAGCGCATGACGGGTCGGGTTCTGGGTCCGCGAATACTCGTAGCCCTTGTGGACGCCGGGGCTCGACTGCACATAGGTCGAGGTCTGGAAAATGGGCGTCATGATGGCGCCGGTCGTCGGATCCGGCTCTTGGCCGGCATGGATGGCGAGAGTGTCTTTATGCATGTTCAGTCCTGCGGGTTCGGCCGGTTCGGCTTGGCATCGTTGGTGTGGGGCGGGGCGATCCGTGCCGCCCTGAAGTAATGCTCGGTCGAATACTCAAGGAAGTTCGACACGCGGCTGGTGTAGAGGTCGGCATGCTCTTCGATGGAGTCGCCGAAGAGCGTGCGGTCGTTGCCCTCGACGAAGACGGAGCCCCAGTGCGGGTGAAACTTCTGGTCAACCTGCGACTGCAGCACATGAATGCGCTGAATCAGCCTGCGCCGCGCCTCCTTGAGCCGCTGCGACTGGTCGAGCAGCTCATCATGGAGCGCGTGAACCTGCTGCCGTAGCGGGTCGGCCACCGTCCGTTCGCCCTCCTGTTCGAGCGCCTCGTCGAGCGACTCGCGGGCATCGGTCACAAAGGCAATCTCGTCGTTGAGCAGGTCAAGTTCGCGGTCGAGCCGGTCCCAGTCCGCATACCGTGACGGCGCCTGCGAGTTGAGGTCCAACTCTTCGTCCAGCTCAGGCACAATCATCACCGTCCGCCAGCCGCGCGCCCGCTTGCTGACCATAATGTCGCCGTAGATGTGGTCGCCCATGTAGAGCGTCTCCAGCATCGTATCGCCGAAGAACTGCTCAATCATCTCCACGTTGCCGCCCTCGTAGAGCCCCTTGTGCTCGAAGCGCGTGGCGACCGGCTCGATGGTCTCGCCCGCCCGGTTCAGGCGCTGTGCGGGGAGCGACTCACGGAAGAAGCGGGGCTTGGAGGCCGCCGCCACCACCAGGTCGAAGAAGGAGGTCCAGTCCTGCTCCGCGCCCACCAGCCAGCTCATCAGGCCGTCGGTGTAGGCAAAGTTCGAGTTCGTCACCAAGAAGAGCTTGCGGCGCCCTCGGTTGCGCAGCGAGCGCAGCGTATCTGCCAGCTGCGGGTCGGGGATGAGGTAGCGCTCCTTGTCGGCCAGCACCGCAGCCTTGATGCTGTTATCCTGATGCGAAAGGTCGACAGCGGCCCGCGTATCGTCGCAGATCTTGCGGAAGTCGCAGGGCAGAGCGCGCGACTCGAACCAGTCAATCAGCGCACAGATGATGTAGGCCTCAGGCAGGTCGAACAGCGTATCGAGCCGCATGAACCGCCGGCTGTCGAGTCGGAGGACTTCGCGCCAGTAGACATCAATCTCACCCTGTTCGAGCGGCCGTAGCCCGTGCCACGCCTTCTTGATCTGGCGGTGGGCGTTGAGCTTCAGGAGGTGGCCCGTCGACTTGTCCACGCACAGCCCGCGAATCGCGAACCCCGGATGAAAGGGAATCTCCAGAATCTCGGCAGGATACCCATGCACCGCGACCAGCCGCTCCAGCGCAAGCCCATGCACCAGCCGGTCGAGCTCCTCGCGCCGGTAGATGGCCAGCGTGTAGTCCATGTCGAACCCGATCCAACCGATCCGCTTCATCGGGATGTCCCGAATGGCAAACACCTGCTGCATCCGTTCGTGCGTCGGGCTCACACCGAGCAGGTCCAGCATCTCGATAACGCGCTCTCGGTTCACCGCACGATCTCCTGTCTCTGGCATGAATTCTCCCGTAGACCTAACCGTCACGATGGCCGCGGGCGGAGGCGCCCGTCCTGCTGACTGCTCGCGCTCTTCTGTGCAGGAATAGCGCTCTGCACAAGTGGAATCATACTCGGGCGACACCCCGACCGTCACACCCTGGAGGCTCCCATGCTTCGTCGACTCCGCTTCACCTTTATCATCCTCGCCGCCGTCGGCGTCTCGCTCGCAGCCGGCCTCACGGCAATCGCGGCGGAGTCAAACGCGCTCTGGAGCGACGGCCGCTCCGATGGCTCCCGCGCCAGCGAGCCCCTCAACTTCGGCACCTTCCGGACGCTCGCCGCACAGGCCTCGCCCGCCGTCTTCTCGGTCAATGTCTCCACGCCCGGGCCGCGCCGCCCATTCGGTATGGGACCGCAGGTTGATGGGCAGGGCGCCGGCTTCTTCATCAACGCAGAGGGCTACGCCATCACCAACTTTCACGTCATCGAGAACGCCACCTCCATCGAGGTCGTGACCGACGACAACAAGACCTTTCCCGCCCGCGTCGTCGGCTCCGATGAGCGCACCGACCTCGCCCTGCTCAAGGTCGACGCCCCCACCAAACTCCCCTTCGTGAGGCTTGCCGACTCCGACCAGGTCCGACCCGGCGACTGGGTCCTGGCCATCGGCAACCCGCTCGGCCTCTCGCAGTCTGTCACCGCAGGCATCGTCTCGGCAACCGGCCGGCGCGATGTCCACCCCGACGGCCGCGAACTCTACGAAGACTTCATCCAGACCGACGCCTCCATCAACCCCGGCAACAGCGGCGGCCCCCTGCTCGATATCTACGGCAATGTCATCGGCGTGAACTCCGCTGTCGCACGCGCCAACACCATTGGCTTCGCCATCCCCATCAACGTCGCCAAGACCCTCCTTCCGCAGCTCCGTAGCGGGACGGTGGAGCGCTCCTGGCTCGGCGTCCGCGTGCAAGACATGACCGAAGAGCTCGCCAAGAGCATGCAGCGCGACAATGCGATCGGCGCCCTCATCGCCGACGTTGTCCCTGGCGGCCCCGCCGCCGACGCCGGCATCGAGCCCGGTGACCTCGTGCTCAAAATCGAAGGCGAGGAGATCAAAGACTCCGCCGAACTCCGCTGGCTCGCCTCCACGGCGGGAGTCGGTGCCGCCCGCACCGTCGAGATCTGGCGCGACGGCAAACTCATCAAGAAGAAGGTCCAGTTTGGTCGGCTGCCGGGCGCGGCCGCGCAGGCCGACCCCGAGCCGCGCGAGGCGCAGGCAGCGGGCGCGATCACGGGCGCCGGACTGACCGTCGCACCGCTCACCACCGCACTCCGCGAACGCTTTGGCCTCTCTGCCGAACTCTCTGGCGTCCTCGTTGTCGCCATCGATGCCGCCTCCGGCGCTGCGCGCGGCGGCATCCAGGTGGGCGATCTCATCCGGCAGGTCGGCCGCACCGAGGTGAATACGCCGGCCGAGTTTCAGAGCGCGACAGCCGGCGCGGCCCGTGGTACCCTCGTGAGGCTGCGTCTCCAGCGTGGCGAGGCGACCGTCTTCGTCGCCTACACGCTCTGATTTTTTCGGAACCCGCCGCTTGAACCCACTCTCCTTCAGCCGCATCGAGGGCCAAGACCGGGCCATCCTTGCCCTCGTCGGCGCCTCGGCCCGCAAGAAGCTCCACCACGGCCTCCTCTTCGTCGGGCCCGACGGCGTCGGAAAGCGCCAGGTGGCCCGTGCCCTCGCCGCCTCGACCTTCTGCGCATCGCCGCAGCCGCTCCGCCTCGACCCCACGCTTCACGAAGCCTGCGGTGTTTGCGGCCCCTGCCGCCGCATGCTCGCAGGTACCCACCCGGACTTCGTCGAGCAGTCACCCGACGGCCGGAACTACAAGATTGAGCAGGTCCGAGAGACTATCTCCGTCACCAAGTATCGCCCCGCGGAGGCCGGTGCCCGCTTCATTGTCCTCGACGCGGTAGACCTCCTGCGCGACGAGGCCGCCAACGCCCTCCTCAAGACCCTTGAGGAGCCCACCGGCGAGACCCACTTCATCCTCCTCACCGCGCAGCCGCACCGGCTGCTCAGCACCATTCGCTCACGCTGTCTCCGCGTCGCCTTCGCGCCGCTGGCAGACGCCATCGTCGCCCGCCTCCTTGTCGCCGCCGGTGTCGAAGCAACCGCAGCCGCCGGCGCGGCCCGACTCTCTGGCGGTAGCATCACCCGCGCCAACGCGGTGCGCGAGACCTCGGCCTACGCAAACCGCGACGAAATCGCCCGCGCCATCACCACGCTCGACGAGGCCAGCATGGCCGAACTCATCGCGCTGGCCGAGGCCTGGACCAAGGACAAGGAGGCGGTCAGGCCCATGCTCGACTTGGTCCGAGCCCTGGTCCGCGACGCCATGGTGCTCCGCGCCGGCCTCCCTGAGCGGAGGCTTCACCTCGACCTCGCGCCGCTCATCGACCCCTGGTCTGCGGGCCGTCCGCTGCAGGCCTGGCTCGGCGTCATCGACCAGATTGAACGGGCGGAGCGCGAGCTGCTCGGCAACGTCAACCCGCGCATGGTCGTAGAAAACCTAATGCTGGCACTCCGGCGCGATTCGGTCTAACTTCCGAATCATGGAAGCGATGGAAGCCATTGAATCACTCTCGGAACTCGACCAACCGTTGGGCCGACCCTTCGCCGGCAAGCGGCGCCTCGCTAACATCGTCGACGTCAGGATGCCAGGCACCCACTACCGCTCGTCGGTAGAAGCTGGCGACCTGCCGGTTCGCCCCGGCGAACTGCTCATCATCGAGAACGAGCGCGGCCTCTTCGCAGCGCAGGCAGAGGGCTACGCAGAGCGCCGGCTCATCCCCGCACAAGACAGCCGCCGCGCCCTCCGCATCGCCACCGAGCAGGATCGCGTCGACCACGCCGAACAGCCCGGCCTGACCCGCGAAGGACTCCGTCGCGCCGTCATGCTGGCCCGCAGCAAGCGGGTCGACATCAAGTTCGTCACGCTCGACTATACCCACGATCGCAGCAGGGTCTATGTCTACTACGCCAACGACGAGCGCATCGACCTGCGCCACTTCGCCCGCGACCTCGCCAACACGCTGAACTCCCGCGTCGAGCTCCGCCAAGTCGGCCTCCGCGAAGGCGCAGGCATGGTCGGTGGCATCGGCCCCTGTGGCAACGACCTCTGCTGCAGCAGCTTCCTGCGCAGCTTCGAATCCATCAGCATGAAGTACGCCAAGCAGCAGGGCTTGGCGATTCACCAGCAGCGCATCACCGGCATGTGTGGCCGCCTCAAGTGCTGCCTCATCTACGAAGCCGACGCCTACAAAGAGCTCAAGCGCTACGCGCCGAAGAACGGCACGGGCGTGCTCACGCCGCAGGGCCCCGGCGAACTCAAGGAGTTCGACCTCATCTCGCAGCGCGGCCGCGTCCGGCTCGCCGGCGAAGGCTCGGCCTGGTTCGCTGTCGCAGACCTCGTCCTGCTCGGCCGCCAGCTCACTGCGGAAGAAATCGCCGCCGGCACCTCACGCGAGATGCAAGTCCTCAACCGTCGCCGCGCCAGCCGCGGACTCGGCTCGGGCACCAGCGATGGCGCAGGCGGCGAGCGCAGCCGCGCAGCAGACGTAGAGGGCTATCTCTGGTCCGACACCACCAACGCGGGCGCCGAAGAGATGCTCTCCAACGCCAGCCAGCCCGACCGCGCCCCCCGTGGCGAGGGCGTGCAGCGCCGCGAGGGCCGTTCGCAGGCACAGGCGCCCGGCCGGCAGCAGGGCGGAGAGCGCCGCGATGGTCGTCAGCCGGGCCAGCCCGGCGAGCGCCGCGATGGTCGTCCGCAGAGGCAGCCCGGCGAGCGCCGCGATGGTCGTCCACAAGGGCAGGGCGGTCAGCCTGGTCAGCCTGGCGAGCGCCGCGATGGTCGTCCACAAGGGCAGGGCGGTCAGCCCGGTCAGCCTGGCGAGCGCCGCGATGGTCGTCCGCAGGGTCAGCCCGGCCAGCCGAGGGCCCCGCGTCCGCCGCTGCCGGAAGGCGCGGCCCGGCCGCCCCGTCCGCCGCACCCTGAGGGCAGCTCCCGTCCGCCGCTGCCGGAAGGCGCAGCGCGGCCGCCGCGCCCCGAATCCATCTTCCCCAACCAGCATGCTGAGGGCGACGGGCCAGGCGACGACGCCTCGGATGATCTGCTGAGCGCAGGCGCAGCGGGCTCCGAAGCGATGGCGGCCCGTCGCAAGCGCAGGCGCAGGCGGCGCGGTGGCGGCGGCGGCGGCGGCGAAGGTAGTGCTCCGGCACCCTCTGGCGGCGGCGAAGGCGGCGAAGGCTAACCTCCCGTGGCGCCCCTCTTCGATACCCACTGCCACCTCGACGAGCACCGCTACCCCGGCGAGCTCGACCAGATCATCCTTCGTGCCAAGGAGGCTGGGGTCACCCGCATGACCGCCATCGGTGCGGCCGGCGACCTCGACACCGCCCGCCACGCCATCCGGCTCGCAGAGCAGCACGACTTCATCTTCGCTTCGGTCGGCTTCCACCCGCACGAGGCGTCGCTGGTGACAGACGAGACACTCGCCGAACTCGCCTCGTTGGCCGAGCACCCTCGCGTCGTCGCCATCGGCGAGGCCGGCCTCGATTACCACTACAACTACAGCCCGCGCGAACAGCAGGCCCGCATCTTCGAGGCCCAACTCGACCTCGCGCGCGCGCTCAAGAAGCCCATCGTCATCCACAACCGGACCTCCGACGAAGACTGCATGCGCATCCTCAAGAGTGCCCGTGCGCACGAGGTCGGCGGCGTCGTCCACTGCTTCACCTCCTCGTGGGAGCTAGCCTCCCTCGCGCTCGACCTCGGCTTCTACCTAGGCTTCACCGGCATCGTTAGCTTCAAGAACGGCGAGAATGTGCGCGAAGTACTGGCAAAGACGCCGCGCGACCGCATCGTCGTCGAGACCGACAGCCCCTTCCTCGCGCCGCTCCCCTTTCGCGGCCAGCGCAACGAACCAGCCCGCGTCCGCGAGGTCGCCAGCTGGGTCGAAAAGGCGCTCGGCGAAGAGCCCGGCGCGATGACGGAGCAGCTCTGGAAGAACGCCCACGCCCTCTATCGCATCCCGCTTCCGGCCTGAGTCGCGGCCTCCGTCGGAGGCCCCGCTGCTGGCCTAGAACCGCTTGACCTCGAGGCTCTGACCGTCCTGGCCAGAATTGCCCGCGGGACCGAAGCCGCCTGCGCCGCTGATGCCGGGCAGAAGCAGGTTGTCTGCGAAGTTGGCGTCGCCGCCCCGCACAATGACCACCGCGGCGCTGTTACCGCCAGCGCCAGCGCCACCGGTTCCGCCAGCGCCGCCGTCGCCGCCCGTGCCGCCGCGACCGCCCGTGCCGCCGTTGCCACCCGAACTGCCGCCGCCGCCGCCGTTGCCGCCGCTGCCAGTCCGGCCGCCTGCGCCGCCGTCGCCGCCCCGGCCACCCGTGGCGCCCGCTATGCTGCAGCGCCGCACCGCCGGCGAGCCATCAATGATGTAGAGGCCGTACGAGCTGCCGCCGCCCTTGCCGTTGCCGCCTGCGCCGCCGCCGCATCCTGCGCCGCCGCCGCCGCCGCCTGCGCCGCCCCAGCCGTCACAGCTGCCTGTCACTCCGCCGAAGTCGCCCGTCGCTCCGCCGCCGCCGCCGCCGCCGCCGCCGCCGCCGCCATCGGTACCGCGCGTCGCGACGCCTCCGTCACCCGCCGTCCAGATGTCGCCCGCAAATCCACCCTCGGCAAGGCCACCGGGTCCTGTGACACCCGCGGTGCCCGCTCCGCCGGCGGTTCCGCCTGCGCCCGGTTGGCCATCGCCATCCGGAAAGTTGAAGAAGTTGTTCCCGCCGCCGTTGCCGCCGCCGCCGCCGCCGCCGCCCAGGGTGCCGGAGCCGTTGCCACCATTGTTGCCGCGTCCCTCACTGTTGCCCGCGCCACCGCCGCCGCCGCCGGCCGCGCAGCTGCTACCGCCCGGAAGCCCCGTCGGTGGTGCAGGGTTGCCTGCGCAGAGAATATCGCTGTTCACCTGGCCGTTGCCGCCGACGCCGCCGTTGTCGCCGTTGATGCCTGCCGCGCCCGCCGAACCGCCCTGGCCCACGCCGCCGATGCCGCCACGCAGGTTGCATCCGATCACGCTGAGGCTGCTCGAGCCACGCACCAGCATGGCAATCGAGTCCTGGCCGCGGCCGTCGCGGCCCGTGCTACCCGCCAACCCTTCGACCGTGATCTGCGCAAACTCCGTCGGTTCCGCGAGATTCTCTGCGATCACGGCGGGCGACGTGCCGGTCACCCGCGTCAGATTCTCGGAGCTGCGCGCCCAGGTCGTCGCATCGTAGCCGCCATAGACGCTCACGCCGTCCACAAGGGTCAACGGTGCAAGACCCGAACCGGTCGAGGCGCCCGTGTATTCGCCCTCTGCAACATAAACCGAGTCAACGGTCGCCAGCTCGCGCGCCAGCTCCATCGCCCGCGAGATGGTCCGCATCGGCTGGTCGGGCGTGCCCACATTGCTGTCGTTGCCCGACTGCGAGACGAAGATGGCCCGGTTCGGGTCGCCGTCGATGCCGTCGCAGTTCGTGTCGCGGAAGTCGGGGTCTGGCCGGTCTTCCACGCTGAGGTCTTCGAAGGGGCAGCCATACTCGCAGCCATTCAGCGGGTCGCCGTCGAGGTCGTAGAAGCCCGTCGCGCAAGCCGCGATGTAGCAGCTGCCGCCGTCGCAGAAGGGCGAGGCGTTATCGAGCTCGCAGGCCAGACCGCAGCCGCCGCAGTTGAGCGGGTCGGAGAGCACATTGAAGTCTTCGTCCTCAAAGCCATCGCAGTCGTTGTCGAGGTAATCGCAGAGTTCGATCGCTCCCGTGTAGGTGGTCGCATCGCGGTCGTTGCAGTCGGTCCCCGCGCAGAGCGGGCCGTCGCCGTAGGTGTCGAAGTCGAGGTCGACGCAGGCCGAACAGTAGAAGGTCGTCGGCGCACACTGCCGCGTGGGCTCGCCCCCCACCCGCTCGAACGGCGTGCAGGTGTAGTCGTCGGGGCAGGGCTGTCCGGCGGAGCAGTCACGCCCGCAGAAATTGCCGTCGGTCAGCGGGATACAGTCGTCTGTGAGGCCGCCGCACTCGCTGTTTGCCGAGCAGGACTGGCAGAGGTCGTTCGGCCGCGGGAAGCAGATCTGCACCAGGTCCTGGCCCGAGTCGACCGTGCGGCAGTCATACTCGCTGTCCGGGCAGTCAGCCGCGGTCCGACAGCGAATCGTGCAGACGAGCTCATCCGTCGGCCCCTCGATGCAGATGTCGCTCTCACAGTCCGAGTTGATGGCGCAGGGCTGGCCGAAGTCGGTGGCGGGAATACCTGTGTCCGGCTCGCCGCTTCCATCGCTGCCCGTATCCAGCGCATCCGGCGCGCCGCTGTCGGTTGCGTCAGTCGCGTCAGAGACGTCGGTCGTGGTGCCGCTGTCTTCCGTCCCTTCCAGGCTCGATGACGATGCCGCGCTCGTGCAATCAATCAACGCCAATCCGGCCAGTCCAAGCATCAACGCAAACAGGTGGTTTCGCATCTTCGCTCTGCCTCATTCTTTTGGGTCTCGCGGCCGCACCGACTGTTTGGTTGCGGGTGCCGCCCCTGGGGTCTAATCTCACTGAGGTTACCTGCGTTGGCGGGTCCCGTCAAAGCGGTTGTCGCCTAGCCGCCGACCTCTTCTTCTCTCCATTAGGGGCAGCGCGTCATGAGCAACGAAGAATCGAACCCATCCTTGAAGGTGACCGACCGTCGCACCGTGGCCCAGCAGGAGGCCGCGGATGCAACGCTATCCCATGCTGCCGCTGCGGAGGAGTCGGAGAACATCTCTGCATCGCAGCGCCCTACGCCGACCCTCGATTTTGTCACCCTCATCCTCTCGCTCCGTGAGGGCGCCCTCGTCGCGCTCGGCCTCGTCTCCAACGAAGAGCTGGGCGACCTGCCTGCCGACTTCGCTGCTGCCAAATATCAGATTGAGATGCTCGCGCTCCTCGAGACCAAGACGCAGGGCAACCTCACCGCCGACGAGACCAAACTCCTCTCCACCGTCATCTACGAGCTCCGCGTCGCGTTCGTAGAGGCCAAGAAACTCGCCCCCCGGAGCTGAGGCCCATGCGTAACCTCGTCTTCGCGCTCCTCGCGCTCCTCACCCTCGCTGCCTGTCTGCCCGACCCTGCGCCGCCCTCGCGCCCGCCGCAGGCCGGTCGCGGCTATCGGCCGCCGCCGCCAGCGAGCTCCGGCCAGGTCCCGCGCCGCCAGCAGCCGCAAGCGCCGGGCAAGTCGCCCGTCGCAGCCGCCCCCGCGCCGCCAGACCTGCCGCCCGTTAAGCTCGGTCAGGCTCCAAGCCCCTTCGGAGCCAAGCAGAGCGCGCCCGTCGTACCCATCCCCGGAGCCCCCGGCTCCTTCGCCGACCTTGTGCAGCAGGTCGAGCAGGGCGTCGTCTCTCTCTACACCACCCAGGTCGCCGACGACCCTGTCGCTGCCATGCGCGGCGAGGTCGGCTCCAGCCTCGGCACGGGATTCATCGTCGATGATCAGGGCTACATCCTCACCAACTTCCACGTCGTCGAGGGCGCCAGCGACGTCCGGGTCAAACTGCACGACAACCGTGAGTTCCAGGCCACCCTCGTTGGCGGAGACCCCGCCACCGATCTCGCACTCGTCCGCATCTCCGCCTTCGAGGGCATCCGTCCGATCCCGCTCGGCGATTCCGACAGCGCCCGCGTCGGAGACTGGGTCGTCGCCATCGGCAACCCCTTCGGACTCAGCGCCAGCGTTACCGCAGGCATCATCAGCGCCAAGCAGCGCCGCGACGTCGTCACGGGCGGCGGCAACATCTTCGCCGACTTCCTCCAGACCGACACCAGCATCAACCCCGGCAACTCCGGCGGCCCGCTCATCAACATGGCCGGCCAGGTCGTCGGCATCAACACCGCCATCAACGCAAAGGGGCAGGGCATCGGCTTCTCTATCCCCATCAACCTCGCCAAGAAGATTGCCACCCAGCTCCAGTCCTCGGGCCACGTCGAACACGCCTGGCTCGGCGTGCAGCTCGCCGACCTCGACCCCAACCTCGCCATGCAGCTCCGCCTCCCCGAGCCCAAGGGCGCAGTCGTTGCCAACGTCGTCCTCGGCGGCCCCGCAGACGCCAGCAGCGTCCAGCGGCTCGATGTCGTTACCAGCTTCGAAGGGCGCCCCATCGAATGCTCCGCCGACCTCCGCATCGAGACCGGCACCTCCAAGCCGGGCACCACTGTCAACCTCGGCATTGTCCGCGACGGCTCGCCCATGTCGGTCGCCGTCACGCTCGGAAGCCGCCCCCGCTAACTCCGCAGCGCCCGCGCTACGAGCGACGCCAGCGCCAGCGCCATCAACAGCCAGCCGAGCAGGCTCCACCATCGCCGCTCCGCCGCAGGGGCTGCTGCCTCCGCCGGCGCCTCTGCAGGGGCCGCTGCGCTGACGGTCGGCGGGCTGAGCGCAGGCGCTACCTCCGCCTCACGCGGTCGAACCACCAGCGGCCCGGGCGAAAGCACCGACAGATGCGCCGCCGCGGGGACCGCCTCCGGCTCCTTCTCCGCATCCAGCGGCCGCAGCAGCGACAATGCCCCGAAACCCTGCGTCGCCATTGTGGGGAGGCTCTCCTCGCTCATCCAGGTCAACACCTTCTCGACCGTCGCGCTCCGGTGCTTGTGAAGCGTCTGCGTGAGGTGGGCAACGAGCAGCCGGAAGCCGTCGGGGAGCGGCGCAAACCGGGCAAAGGCCGCATCGCTCCACGGAGCCTCGGGCCGGCCCGTCGGATGCTCGCCGGAGACCGCAAAAGCGAGAATGCAGCCCAGCGAGTAGATATCTGTGCGCGGTACAAGGTAGATGCCACTCACCTCGCCAATCGCCTCCGGCGCGGTGTAGCGCGGGTCCACCGACCGCTTGGCAATCTCCACGCGGCTCTGCCGCTTCGCGCCATTGCCGAGCCCGACGAAGACGGGGCTCGAGAGATCGTTGTCTCGAAGCACGATGTGCTCAGGCGACAGGCAGCGCGCCACCCAGTCGCGCCCGTGCAGCGCAATGAGCAGCGCGCATAGCCCCCGACCCAGCGTGAGCGCCTCGGCGAGCGTGAGCGGACCGGTGCGTCGAACCCGCTCCGCCAGCGTCTCGCCCTCCACCCGCGCCTCAACAATCGCCGGTGCTGCGGCTCCCGTCACCCGGAAGAGGCCGCCGCCCGTGGCCACCTGCGAGAGCCCCAGCGCGCCAAGCTCCGCCTGGGTCGGCAACAGCCCAAACCGGCGCTCCCAAAACTCCGCGGGGAGCTCTTCGGGAAGCCAGGGAATCTTCGCCAGCCAGCCACCCTGCAGCCCCTCGCCCGACACCTCGTATAGGTCGAAGGAGCGGCCGCGCGAGACATGCACGCCGAGCACCAGCCACGGCGCCACGACCTGCGAAGTGGGGAGGGCAGTAAGAACGGTTCCGGGGGCGAGGTGCAGCGTCATGCCGCCATGATAGGCCGCTCGACCGACGCTGCCAACCGCTGTCCGACCGCCGACTTTGCGTGTGGCATCGGCGCTCGCTTGAGACTATCGAAGAGCCTCCCCCCTCGGAGCTGCCCGCGTGCCCCTGGTTCCCTACCGATTCGGCGACTACCGGACCACCGTCGCTGCCCGCACCGCGGAGTTCGCGGCGCTGCTGCGTGGCGCCTCCAAGGTGGTGTCGGGAGACGGCATCGAGTCCGTCAGCCGGTTGCAGGCCCTCGGCCAGGACCTCGGCCGCCGCTTCCCCGACCAGGCCGAGCGGATCGCAGCGGGCCTCGCGGTCGCGCCCATCCCCGAGCTCGCCGCACTCCGGCTGCTCGACGCCGACCCTGCCGCGCTGCTCGAGCAGGTGCTCCTCGACGATGACCGCCTCGCAGCCTTCTGCATCATCGCCTCCTCGAGCACCCTCTACGGCCGCCTCCTCGCAAAGGAGCCCCACTCGCTCATCGACCGCGAAGGCCGCATCGTCGAACTCACGCGCGAACTCGAACAGCTCTGCGATGAGGCCGAAGGGCTGCCCGCAACCAAACAGGCCGAGGCCATCGACCGAGCCACCCTGCTGCTCCGCACCCGCAAGCGCCTGGAGATGCTGGGCGTTGTCCTCGCGGAGGTCACCCAGTCCTCCGACATCCTCGCCACCGCCTCGGAGATTGCCCGCATCGCCTCGGAGGCGATCGCCACTGCCGTGCGTTTCGCAGAGCGCCTCCTGCGCGCCGACGCCCAGCATGTCGTTGTGCTTGGCATGGGCAAGCTCGGAGGGCGCGAACTCAACCTCTCCTCCGACGTCGACCTCATCTTCGCCTGCGAACCCCCCGCAGCCACCACCGACCTCGGACAGGCCGGCGCCGTCGCCCGACTCGTCACTGCGCTCATCGACGATGTCACCCACGGCGGCCCCGTCTTCCGCGTCGACCTCCGCCTCCGCCCCTTCGGAACGCAGGGCGCCATCATCCACACCACCGACGAACTCGTCGCCTACTACGAGAGCCACGGCCGCACCTGGGAGCGGGGCGCGCTCATCAAGGCACGCGCGGTCGGTGGAGACATCGCGCTCGGCGAGCGCCTCTTGGAGCGCCTCCGCCCCTTCGTCTTCCCCAAGGTCATCGACGAGAGCGTCATCGAGGAGATCGCCTCCACCAAGCGGGCCATCGACGCCAGCCTCCTCGGTCGCGCCGCGCGCGGCACCAAGCGTGGCTTCGACCTCAAACTCGGCAGCGGCGGCATCCGCGAGATCGAGTTCTTCGCGCAGGCCTTCCAGCTCGTCTTCGGCGGGCGTGAACCCGATGTCGCCATCGCCAGCACCGTGCCTGCGCTGCAGCGCATCACCCTGCGCGGCCACCTGCCCGAGCGCGACTGCCTCGAACTCACCGAGGCCTACCGATTCCTCCGCCTGCTCGAGCACCGGGTCCAGATGGATGAGGAGCGCCAGACACACGAGATGCCCGTCTCACTCGAAGAGCGTCGCAGGCTCGCCTGGCGCCTCGGCTTCGCCACCCCCGAGGCGCTTGAAGAGCAGCTCGAGGCCCACCGAGAGACCGTCTCGCGCCGCTTCGCCAGCCTCTTCGCCCGCGGGGCAGCCGAGCCCTCACCGGACGCCTGGATCGACGCGGTCCTCGACGGCGCCCAGAGCGAGGAGGCCCGTCTCGCGCTGCTCGAGCAGGCAGGCTTCGTCCGCCCCCGCCGCGTGCTCGCCGACCTCACCGCGCTTGCCTCCCCGCCCGACCCCGTGCTCGGGCCCCACGCGCCTGCCGCCATCCGCGAGGCGGCCACCCGCTTTGTCGCTGCCTGCTCACGAACCGCACTTCCGGACAGGGCCATGGAGCGGGCCTTCGAAGCGATGCAGGTCAAGTATGCCCGCTCGCAGATCCTCGAGATTGTGCGGCAGCGGCCGCGTGCCGCCACCGTCCTCGCATCCCTCTTCGGCGCCAGCGAAAACCTCGGCCGCTCCCTCGTCCGCAACCCCGGCTTCATCGACATCCTGTTGGGCGCCAGCGCCAAGCCCGCGCTCGACCTCGACGAGCTCCGCGAAGAGCTCGCCCGGCTCCTCAGCTCCGTCGACGACCGCACCTCCGGCTCGCAGCGCGAACCCCATCTGCAGGCCATCCGCCGCTTCCGCCTTATCGAAGAGCTCCGCCTCGGCCTTGGCCGCCTCTCCGGCCGCCTCTCCACACGAGAGGCCTCCCGCGGCCTCGCCGACCTCGCCGATGTCTGTCTCGAATCCACCAAACAGGAGGCGCTCTTCGACCTGGGCGACCGCATCGACCGGCGCTTCCCGCCCCGCCTCGGCCTGCTCGCCTTCGGCAAACTCGGCGGCCGCGAGATGGGCCACGGCTCCGACCTCGACCTCGTCTTCGTCTTCGACGACGACCTCGCCCAGACCCCCCACTACGCCCGCTTCGCCCAGCGCTGGCTCTCCTTCGTCTCCACCCCCATGGTCCACGGCCGGCTCTACACAGCCGACATGCGCTTGCGTCCCGACGGCTCACAGGGCGCCGCCGTCACGACCGTCGAAGGGCTCTGCAACTACTACGCCGAACGCGCCTGGCCCTGGGAGCGGCTCGCACTCCTCCGCGCCCGCCCCGTTGCCTCCTCGGCCCGCATCAGCAAGCGGCTCGACACCGCCATCGACGAGGTGCTGGCAAAGACCAACCTCGAGAGCGTCCGAGAGGCCATCGTAGGCGTGCGCGCCAAACGGCTCTCCGAACTCGCACAGAAGTCCGGTCCGCTCGACTTCAAACTCATGGCGGGCGGCCTCGCCGACCTCGAGATTGCGGTCCAGTGGATGCAGCTCTCCGCCATCGTCGCCGGCACCTGGCAGGGCAAACGGCGCGGCAACACTTGGGAGGCGCTTGAGCGACTCCAGCGACTCGGAACCCTCCCCAAGTCGCGCGGCAAACGGCTCGCCGAAGCACTCGAGTTCTACCGCTCGGTCGAGAACTGGGTCCGGCTCTCCGAGGGCGACCAGGCCAGCACGCTCCCTGCTGCCCCTGACCGGCGCATGGCCGTCGCGCTGCGGACCATGGGCGACCGCCGTCGCGCTGCCCGCTTCGATGCCGAGATTGCGGAACGGGCCGAGGTTGTGCAAGAAACCCTGACCCACCTCGGGCTGTCGGGGTCGTAAGTAAGGGTATCGATGATCCAGCAGGCCATTCCAGTCATCATCCTCGACGCCGAACCCGCCACGGTTGCCCCCATCGAGGCCTTCCTCGCAGCAGCGGGCTACCGTCCGACCGTCGCAGCCATTGGCGAACAAATCGCAATCCCCGCCCGGGCCATCCTTGTGGTGCAGGTGGAGCCGCCAGCCATGCTCGACCGCAGCCAACTGCTGCTCGCCTGCCAGGAGGCCGGGGTGCCGGTCATCGCCTCGAGCGAACTCCTCGCAACCCCCACCCATCGCGAGCTGCTCAAGCGCACCTACGGCCTGCTCGACGTCCTCCCGCGGCCGCTCGACCCGCAGGCCCTGCTCCAGCTCGTGCAGCGCGCCGCCTGGGCCCTGCCACCCGTTGCGCTCCCCGACTCCTCTCCGTCGGAACTCCCGCGCACCGTTGCCACGGCCGACCGAGGCAAGCTCGACGCCCCGACCGAGGCCGAGTCGCCGATCCTCGACGCCGACGAACTCGGCGTGGAGGAGGACCTCTCCGACGAGATGCATGAAGATGCAGGCGACCCGCCTGGCCTGCCACCGACCGTCGAGGTCGACTCCTTCCCAGATATCGCTGCGCTCGATGCGCCCGCCTGGAACAGCTGGAACCCCGACCTTGTCCCCGACGACGGTTCGCTCGCCGACCATGCCATCGCGACCGTGCTCGCGAGCGCCGCCATCGCGGGCTACGATGGCTCGCTGCTGCTCGCGAGCGAGGCCGAGAGACTCGAGGTCGTCTTCCTTTCGGGTGCCGTTGTCGCCGCGCGGAGCAATCGCCCCGAGGAGCGGTTGGGAGCACTCCTCGTCTCGGATGGCAGGCTGTCGCAGGAGAGCGCGGACCGCATCGCCGCCGACGCGCAGGCCTCCGGCAGCCTCTTCGGCGCCACACTCATCGCATCAGGCCTGGTCACCGCCGCAGATGTCCAGACCTTCCTGCGGCTTCAGCTTCGGCTGCGCGTCGAGGGGCTGCTCGGCTGGCGGGCAGGGCGCTTCGGCTTCCGCGCGCTCCCCTTCGTGGAGGAGCAGGCCGTCGCCGGCGCGCCGCAGCTCGGCGAGATGCTCTGGGCCGGCATCCGCCACCTGCTGCCGCTCTCCGAACTCCGCGGGCTCGCCTCAGCACTCTCCTCCGCCCGCCTCACGATGAGCGACGAGCCACCCATCGCGCTGCCTCACGCCGACTTCACCCCCGCGCAGGCCGCACTGGTCGCCGGCTGGGCGCCAGGTCTGGCAAATCGTCGCGCCGCCGGCCCCTTTCTCGCAGACGAGCGCCTCGCCCGACTCATCTACCTGTTAGTGACCAGCAGGTCGGTTCAGGTCAGCCAGAACTGACGCCTCGCGTCAGCGGTTTTGCTTGCGCCGATCGACCCAGAGAGTAGGGGCGCGGCGAACAGTCTGATCCCGATCGGGCAGACCTGTACAAGGACCGCTTCATGTCTTCACTTCGCGCGAATTTTGTCTGGATGGATGGCGCCCTTGTCCCCTGGGACGAGGCCAACGTCCACATCATGACCCACACGCTCCACTACGGCCTCGGAATGTTCGAGGGCATCCGGTGCTACCAGCGGGCCGACGGGCGGAGCCACATCTTCCGCCACCGCGAGCACATCCGCCGGCTCTTCGACAGCGCCCACATGGGTCTGCTGGAGATCCCCCACTCGGTTGACGAGATCATGCAGGCCTCGCGCGAACTGATTCGCGCCAATGGTCAGGCAGAGGCCTATCTCCGGCCGCTCGTCTTCGTCGGCGACGGCGCGATGGGCCTCGGCTCTACCGCCAACCGCACCCGGGTCGCCATCGCCTCCTGGCAGTGGGGCGCCTACCTCGGCGACAAGGGCATGAGGGAGGGCATCTCCGCCAAGGTCTCCTCCTTCCAGCGCATCCACCCCAACACCCTCTTCAACAAGGGGAAGATCGTTGGGCACTATGTGAACTCCATCATGGCCAAGCGCGAAGTCATGCTCGCCGGCTACGACGAGGCCATCATGCTCGACCACGAGGGCTACGTCTGCGAAGCCTCGGGCGAGAATGTCTTCATCGTCCGCGACGGCGTCGTACGCACCGCGCCGCTGGGCTCCGCCATCCTCGGCGGCATCACCCGCAACACGGTCATCACGCTGCTCCGCGACAACGGTGTTGCCGTAGACGAGACCCGCTTCGCACGCGAAGAGATGTATGTGTCCGACGAGGTCTTCTTCTGCGGCACCGCCGCAGAGGTGACGCCCGTCCGCATGGTCGACAACCGCAAGATTGGCGACGGGAAGGTCGGTCCGGTGTCCAACCTCGTCCAGTCGCAGTTCTTCGAGGTCGTGCGTGGCGCCCGCGAAGGGTACGACCGCTGGTTCGACTACATCTAGACCGCTTGGCGCCTCTGGAATCGCTGCCGCACTGCGTCATGAAAACGGCCAGTTCACGCATCGATGTTGCGCCGAACTTCGGGGATTCACCTTGACACATCCCCCCCCCACGGGGGTAACTTGAACAGGTTTATTGGAAGATTTTGGCGCGGGCCCCTGAGCCTCGTTGATGTTGGAGGAAGAATGGGTGCTCTGATCTCGAGTTCGGTCCGTCGTCAGCTCCTACTGCTCTTCGTCATGGCCGCCATGTATGCCTGCGCTGGCGGTGGCAGCGGATGCGGCGCTGGTGGTTGCGGCGGCTGCGGCGGTTGCGGCGGCTGCGGTGGTTGTGGCGGCGCGCCCGTCGATCCGAACGCGCCCCTCTTTGTCTACCCCGACGACGCACCGCAGGTTCCCCAGGGCGCCCAGATCCACGTGACCCAGCGCGGCTTCGACTTCCTTGGTGACAACGTCGGCACCCTCGCCGGTGGTCTCCTCGGCGGCGACGGCGGCGTAACCTCCTGCCCCTCAGGCGGCATCCCCTTCTGTCTTCCGCCCACGGCGTTTGACACCGGAGTGGTGGGCACGGCCAACATCTGCTCCCAGGCTTCAGATGTCTGCAACGACGGTTCGCCAGGTTGCCAGCTCGAGATCTGCATCGACCCCAACCAGGTCGATATCCAGGGTCGGGGACCGAACGAGATCGTCGCTAACATCGGCCTCGGCCTCGACGAGACAATCTCCATTCGCGTGATCGGCGCGACCTGCCAGATCTCGCTGCAGGCAAACCCGCTGCCGGTCAGCGCAGTCGTTCAGTTCAATGTCGGCGCCCCTCCGGGAGAGAAGGTCGCCATCGCGGTACCGCCAGATCAGCTCGTCATCGGAACCGATGCACTCGATATCGGCGCCAGCGGCGGCTTCCTCTGCACCATTCTTAACGCGGCCAGCGGCCTCATCGGCGGCCTCGTTGCTGACCAGCTCACCGGCCCCATCACCGATGCGCTCGACACGGCGCTCTGCACCCAGTGCGGCGCCGACAACAGCTGCCCCAGCGGCTCCACCTGCGACGCCGGTACCTGCAACCTCACGGGCACCGCGACCTGCCGCCCCATCGACCTCGGCGCGTCGGGCTCCATCGACCTCGGCGCTGCGCTCGCCTCCGTCTCGCCCGGCCTTGAGGCTGGCCTTGGCTACACCTTCAACCTCGCCAACTATGCCCGCGGCACCGGCCCCCTCGAGGGCGCTGCCCCCGGCCTCGACCTCTCCGGCCAGGTCGGCGTAACCGCCGTCGAGCCCAGCCCCTGTGTCCCCTACCGCGACCCCCCGCCGGTGGATCGCGTCCCCGCCTCGGCGGCCATCAACGCCAACGCCACACCGGCAGGCCAGCCCTTCGCCCTCGGCATCGGTATCCACAAGGAGGTCCTCGACCTCGCAGGGTGGGGCGCCTACAACTCTGGCGTGCTCTGCCTCTCGGTTGGCTCCGACACCATCCCCCAGATCTCGACCGGCCTGCTTGCAACCCTGCTGCCGAGCCTCCGCGACCTGACCGGCGGCGCCGACCGCCCCGTCTCCATTGAGCTCCGCCCGCAGGAGGCTCCGACCATCACGCTCGGCGCCGGCACCACCATCACGGCCGCAGATGGCACCGTCTCCATCGACGACCCGCTGCTCACGCTCAACCTGAACAACCTCAACCTCGACTTCTACACCTTCGTCGAAGAGCGCTACGTCCGCATCTTCACGCTCGACACCGACCTCGCGGTACCGCTGGGCCTCGATGTCACGGCCAACAACGAGATCCTCATCCTCCTCGGCGACCTCTCGGCGGCACTCACCCGCATCGAGCCCCGGAACGGCGAACTCCTCAAGTCCTCGGAGGTTGCCAACCTCTCTCGTCTGCTTCCGACACTCCTTGGCTCCATCCTGCCCGCCCTCACCGGCTCGCTCCTGCAGCCCATCGCCATCCCCGATGTATCCGGCCTCCGCATCCTCTTCCCCGAGGGCGCCTTCACCTCCGTGGATAGCAACCAGATGCTCGCCATCTTCGCCGACCTCGCGATTGCCCCGCCCGTCACCCCCGGCGGCCTCGTCATGCCCCTCACCCCGTCCATCGCGGGCAAGCGCCTCATCGAGACGCCCTACGCCACCCGCCGCGCGATGCTTGACCGTGCCGACCAGCTCGGCGAGCCCGTCGACCTCGACCTCCTCATCCCCACCCTCGAACTCGACATGGAGACCATGGTCCCCGGCCTCGACGAGGTGCAGCTCGACTACTCCTGGCGCTTCGCCGGCGGCCTCTGGTCGGTCTGGCAGCAGACACCCCACCTCAAGATTTCGGAGCCCGTCATGGCACTCGAAGGCAACCACAACCTCGAGGTCCGCGTCCGCAAGCGGGGCGATGGTTCCAGCGTGAGCCCCGTCACCGCCTCGACGATGGTCACAATCGATCACTCGGTGCCGAGCATCGCCATGGACCGGGTCGGCAATCAGGTTGACTTCACCGCCATCGACACCGTCTCGAGCGCTGAGGCCCTCCTCGTCCGCTACCGCATCGCCGATGGCGCCTGGGTCACTGCTCGCGCAGCTGGTAGCATTGACCTCTCGGCCTACGAGGGTCGCTCGGTCGAGGTCGCCGTTGAGGCCACCGACGCCGCCGGTCACCGCGCCACCACCACCAAGAGCTTCCGCGTTGTGGGCGGCGGCTCCTCCGCTCAGAGCAGCGAAACGGATGCAGGCTGCAGCGCCTCGGGCAACAGCGCCGGTTCGCTTGGCGGCCTTGTCGCTCTCTTCGCCGGCATGATGCTCCTCCGTCGCCGCCGCTCGCTTGCGGTCGCCGCCTCCGTCGGCCTCGCCGCACTCGTCCTTGCCGCCTGCGGCACCGAGCCCGCCAGCAGCGCCTCGGTTGGCATCTGTAACCCTGCCTGCGCCGCCGGCCAGATCTGTGTCGACGGCGCCTGTCAGGGTGAGCCGGACTGCACCGTAGATGCCGATTGCGAAGCTGGCTTCCGCTGCGAGGCCGGCAGCTGCGTCGCTCGCACCAGCTGCGAGACCGCCGCCGATTGTCAGGACGGTCAAATCTGTGTCGATGGCGCCTGCGTCGCCGGCACCCTCTGCGCCGACGTCTCGGACTGCCCGGCCTGCGAGGGCGACCTCGCCGCTCGCTGCACCGACGGCGTCTGCGCCTGCGAAGTCGCCTGCCCGGATGGCTGCGGCGACGGCACCTACTGCTGCAACGCCACCGGCGCCTGCATCGACCTCCCTGCTGCCTGCGATGCCACGGAGTGCGAGCCCGGCTTCGATGCCGTCCCCGTCGCCGACGGCTCGGGCAACAGCGACACCTGCGAGGCCACCGTCGGCGAGTGCAACTGCGTTGCCAAGCCCCCGCTGCCGATTGGCAACTTCGGTACCTGGACCGACTCCGGCGTCTCTGCCGATGGCAGCCAGTTCGTCGTCGCCACCTTCAACGCCACCTACGGCGACCTCATGGTCGGCGTGGTCGGCGCCGGCGATGAGATTGCCTGGGAGTTCGTCGACGGCGTGCCTAGCGACGCAGCCGTCACCGGCGACCCGAGCGGCCCCCGCGGCGGCGTCGCCGCTACCGGCGCCATCATCGGCCGCTACGCCTCCATCGAGGTTGCCAATGACGGTGTCATCCACGTCTCCTACTACGCGCAGACGGGAGACTCCGTCCGGTCGCTCCTCTACGCGCGCGGCGTCCCCTCCACCACCGGCCACGACTGGACCCGCATCGTCGTCGACCCCAACAACGGCGCCGGCCTCTACACCGACCTCGTCCTCGACGCCGCCGGCAACCCGGGCATCGCCTACCTTGCCCCCACCATCAGCGACACTGCGGCCGTGCCGGCCCTCTACGCCTCGGAGCTCCGCTTCGCCGCTGCCGCCTCCAACGCGCCTGCCACCGCCGCTGACTTCACCATCCATGCGCTCGACCGGTCGACCAACAGCCTCTCCTGCGGCGGCTCCTGCGCCACCGCCGAGGCCTGCCGCATCGACACCAACCTCTGCACCACGGCAGCGGCCGACGCCGACTGCGCCGGCGCCTGCACCGCCACCCAGAAGTGCTTCACCACCGACGCAGGCCCCACCTGCGCCGAGGTGGCCACCTTCTCGAAGTTCTCCCTCTTCGCCCTCGGCGCTGGCCTCTTCGCTGATGCCGAGTACTTCTCCTCGGGTGAGCTCGGCGTCGCCTACTACGACTCCATCAACGGCAACCTGAAGTACATCCGCGTCCCCACCGACACCTACACGGGAACCGCCGCTATCGTCGCGGGCGAGACCGCCGATGCCTCCGGCGCTGCCGTCGACACCGGCGATGTTGGCCGCTTCCCCGACCTCTACATCGGTACCGGAGATGAGACCTTCATCTCCTACTACGATGCCACCCGCAACGACCTGCGCCTCGCCAACATCTCGACCACCACCGACGAGCTCCTCGACGACGGTCTCCGCGACTTCGCCGGCGAGTCACAGTCCTCGCGCGTCGGCCACGACTCCTCGCTCCTCTTCCTCGGTACCCAGCTCTCCGTCGTCTACCAGGACGCCACCGAGCACACGATCGTCGAGAAGATCCGCGGCGACAGCGGCTGGTCGGCCCCCGCGACCGTCATCGGCGGCAACCGCGGCCCCGCCTACGAGGGCGCCTACGGCTTCTACCTCGGTCAGGCCATCCCCACCTCGGGCCGCGCGCTGCTGAGCTACAAGATCAACGCACAGGCCAACCCGGTCGTTCGCACCCTCGCCGTCGTCCGCCGTTAACCGCGGCGCTTCGGCGCAACCCTATCGAGGCCGCCTTCGGGCGGCTTCGGTCGTTTTGGAGCAGTATCTCGCTGCCCATCCGGTTGCAGAGAGGCCTAGGCGACGCGGGCCCAACGTTGGAACGGTTCGGGGGCAGGGCGCTGTTCAACGCCGAGCCACCCGAGCGGTCAGAAGCCGGTCGAGACGCTCACGCCGGCGCCGCCGGCGCCCAGCCAAGGCACCAGCACCAGGCCGTCATCGCTACCGGCAGCGGGCGCGCTGCCACCCTGCTTGCCCCAGAAGTAGCCGGCGCCAGCCGTCAGTGCGCCGAGCACCAGGAAGGTGTCGGCCACCGCGGCACTGGTCACGGCCGTCGACCGCGCGTCGGCGCGCCCCACCGAGCCCCGGTTGTTGCTGTAGTCGGACTGCGCAGCGATCGCGACCACACCGGCGAGCAGGCCAACGCCACCAAGCCCCGCGCCCGTCCAGAGCAGCCGCTCCGGCCAGACGCTCGGAACCATTCCGGCCAGCTCCTCTTCGGAGAAGATACGCGCCGACCTGTGCATCACACGCACCGGCTCGCCGCTGACGACCTCGATGGTGGTCGCAAAAGGCTCCCAACCCTTCGCGGTCACTTCAAGTTCGTAGCTCCCCGGCGGGATGCGGCTGCCCTCGATGGGCGTGTAGCCGTAGAGGTCGCCGTCGAGCAGCACCGCCATGCCCCGCTCAGGTGCATCGATGGTCAGGGTGCCGGGCGCCGTCGCCACAAACTCCGCGCGCGTCCCGCGACGCTCGAGGGTGACCCGAAAGGGCACTGCCTCGCGGCCCGTCAACTTGACCTGCTCCTGCACTGGCTGGAAGCCCTCCAGGGCAACCCGAACGGCGTGCTCGCCCGCATCCACCCGCTCGAGCGTCAGCGGCGTCACGCCTCGGACCTTGCCGTCCATGGAGACCTCGGCGCCGGCCGGCTCGCTCGCAACGATGATGCTGCCCCGCACCCGGTAGTCCCGCTGGGTTACAGTCGCCGGGTCGTAGCCCTGCGCAACCAGGTCGCTCTCCACGCGTCCAATCCTCTTCTCGCAGGCAGCCTGAATCTGGCGGGGCGGCTTCTGTGCGAGCAGCTCGCGATAGCGGCGAAGGGCGTCGGGGAGCCGGCCGCCCTCTTCGTGGGCACGCGCCAGGTTGAAGGCCAAGGTTGGGTCGGGGTCGAGCTTGTAGGCTGCCTCGAAGAGGCGGGCTGCGGCCGCAAACCGGCGCTCCGAGAAGGCCTTCGTCGCCTCGCCTACGAGCGCGGCCGGGTCCGGCGCCGCCTCTTCCTCGGCCTCGTTGAGGTCGGGAAGCTCCTCGGCCGCGACGACCGCCGGCAGGAGCGCGACACCCAGCTGGGTCGCGATGGAGCAGAGGGAGAGCAGGCGGAGAGTCGAGCGCATGGGGCCACCGGAGCGGAGCGAACCCCTGCATGCTACGCCGCTTCGCGCGGGGAGGGAAGCGTAGCATGCAGCCACTGTTGCGGGCCGCCCGAAGTTTGCCACCACCGCCGCGCCGACCTACGCCCACGCTGGTCCTGTTGTCGGTTTCCTCGGAGTTCTCATGCGTTGGAGCGCGCTTGTCGCAGTTGCCCTCACCACCTTGCCCTGCGCCGTCGCCTCCGCGGGCGAGAAGGTCCCCGATGCCCTCCTCGCCGGCGTCTCCTTCGGCATCAACGGCAGCTCGCTCACCATCGAGACGGGCGACCTCGAGCTGGAGTCCGACGCCAACGACACCACCGACATCGCCTACGGCTTCAAGATTGGCATGCGTGTCCGCCGCGACCTCGACATCTACCTCGTCCACGACGCAGCCCTCGTGAACCGCGTCGACAACTACGGCGTGAGCATCCTCGGCGTCGGCGCCACCTACGATACCCGCCGCGGCGGTCTCTTCCCCAAGGCCATCGTCGCGCTCGGCAAGGGCTACCAGGCCAACAACTCGCGCGATGATGCCAAGACCCCCGAGGGCTGGGCCCTCATCGTCGGCGGCGAGTGGCCGCTCCACCGCGACCTCTCCGTTGATGCCTTCTACAAGCGGGTCGAGGTCGACCCGTTCCCCGGACAGACGCTCAAGTACGACATCCTTCAGGTCATGCTCACCTACGAGCTCCTCTAGGCCACCGCAGCCAAGCCGCTTGCAACGCCCCGCCCGCTGCGGCACACTAGACGCTCTCCGTCTCCTTCGGCTCGACCATGCGGCTCTACCCTCTCGCCCTCCTCCTGCTCCCCTTCGCGCTGACGGGCTGTAGCCTGCTCCTCGACGTCGAGCCCGACTGCGACGCAGCGCGCGACTGCAACGGCTACCGCTGCAACGCGGAGCTGACCGGCTGTTTCAACATCTGCGCCGCCGAGACCGACTGCACCGCGGGCTACGCCTGTGACGAGCCATCCCAGAGCTGCCGGCAGATTGCCGACCTCGAAGCGGAGCCCATCGCGCTCGCCGCCGTGCCAACCTGGGGTGAAGAGTTCGCTCTCGGTACCGGCGGTTCGCTTCTCTCCACCGAGTTCGGCCTCGTCGTGGGCGGAAGCGAAGGCCTCGGCCTGGCGCGCTTCTCCACCGCCGGCGCCCCGCTCCCCTCGTCGCTTGAGCCCGCACCCTTCGCCCTTGAGCGGCTTGCGCAGCCAAATCCTGCGGGCCCCCGCTTCCTCCCCGCCGTCGGCCGCGCGCTGCCCTCTTCGACTGCCGGCCTCTTTGACGCAGCGCTCCTCTTCGGCTGGGCCGAGCCCAGCGCCGACCGAAATCGCATCTTCGTCGCGCGCCGCACCATCGGAGAGGGCCAGGCCGTTGCGGCGCCCCGGCTGCTCCGCGACGCCAGCAGCCAGGCCTCGCTCTCGCAGATCAGCTTTGCCGCCGGCCCCGACCTCATCATGGCCCTCTGGAGAGAGCAGTCCGGCGTCTCCTCCGAGCTCCGTGCCATGCCGCTTGCGGCCGACAGCCTCACCCCCATCCTCAGCGCCGCCTCCCGCCTCACCGGCTCCAACGAGGTGGCCGCCAACCCCGTCGCGCTCCGCCTCGGCGAGCGCTGGGGCGCCCTCTACCTCTCCAGCGAGCTCGGCGTCCGCACCGTCCGCGTCATCGGCCTGGAGTCCGACGCCTCGCAGCTCGGCGAACTCGACCTGACCACGCCCGTGCCGAACGCCGTCGAACTCGGGGACCTGGTCGCCACCGAGACCGCCTCCGGCGCCGCGGCCGCCTACAGCCAGCTCGAGGGCGGCCAGAAGGGGCTCCGCGGCCTGCTCCTTCCCGCAACTGCCGTCGCCGCGCTTGGCGACCCTGCCCAGATCGCTACCAGCGGCCCCACCTTCGCTGTCAGCGAAGGCACCGCCAGTATCTCCAAGCCGGCCATCGCCTCGGTTGACGGCGAGGTCGCCGTTGCCTGGCTCAGCATCGGAGAAGATCGGGCGCGATCGCTCATGCTCCGCCGCTTCAATGGCGCCGGTGTGGCTCTCTCTCCCGCAGGCGTCGTGGTCTCAGACGCCGGTGGCACCGTCATCGACCTCAAGCTCGCAGCCACCGTCAA